>CAZNIP010000001.1:0-94420 GCA_964573115.1 uncultured Desulfohalobiaceae bacterium
CGCTCGTATGAAACTTCGAAAGAAAGAACCCCTCAGCCCTGCGGGCAGCTCCCCTGAGTACAGGGGAGCAGTCAGAGGAGCCAGCCCGAAAGTTTCTGCCATGATCAAACCGGCTCATGAGAGCCGGCGGCCGGGCTGACTTCAGGAAGGCTTGCAGTTCGACCTCAACAGGGATACCCTTATGCAAAGCCTTTGCCATCCATGCGCAGTCACGGCTCTCTTCACAAAGGTGGATGTATGTCTGACAGACCGGATTTCAGGCTGGACGACCTGATCACGTTCGAAGCCGTTCAGAAGATGCTCTCGGCCCATGCCCACGTCACCGGCATGCAGGTGACCATCGTCGATGCCTTTGATGCCAGAGTCCTGGCCGGGGCAGGCTGGCAGGACATCTGTACCCATTTTCACAGGTCCCACCCTGTCAGTCTCAAGCGCTGCGTTCAGAGCGACACCAGCTTCCTGCGAAACATGAGGGAGATCAAAGTCCACGAGTACACCTGCCTGAATGGCCTGCAGCACGTGGGCATCCCCATCATTGTGGATGCAACCCACCTGGGGACCCTCTTTCTGGGCCAGTTTTTTTACGAACACCTGGGCAAGGACAGGGCGTTCTTCATCCGCCAGGCCCAGGAGCTTGGATTTGACCTGGGTCAGTACCTCGAGGCCCTGGAAAGAGTGCCTGTCTTTTCCAGGGAGCGCGTCCAGGACATTCTGGAGTACAATCTGGCCTTTGCCTCGTTCATTGCTGAGCTGGCCATGAAAAACAGAGCCCTCCGGCAGGAGGTCGAAGAGCGAAAGCGGGCCGAGGATCATCGCCAGAAGCTGGAAATGCAGCTCAGACAGGCTGAGAAGCTCGAAGCGATCGGTGTCCTGGCCGGAGGGGTGGCCCATGAGTTCAACAACATCCTCCAGGGCATCAAGGGCAACATTGAGCTGTGGCAGAGAAAGGTCGATCCCGCAGATCCTGACGTGAAGTATTTGCGGAGCATGGACGCGCTGACCAACAGGGCCAGCGATCTCGTTCAGGGACTGCTGACATTCAGCCGCTCCCAGGAGAGCTATGAGCTTGCTCCGGTGGATGTCCACCAGGTCATCGCCAGCACTCTTCGACGTCTGAAGGAGACCGTGCCTCCAACCATACGGGTCGAGACCCGCCTGGAGGCCAGACGTACGACCGTGATCGGCAATTTTGCCCAGCTGCAGCAGGTGCTCATGAACCTGGCCTCCAACAGCGTGGACGCTCTGTGTGATGCAGGGACATCGGGCACGATCGGCTTTGCGACCTCCAATACCCCGCTGGACGAGCCTGGCTCCGGGGGGCTCGTTGCAGAAGAGGTGGTCTCCCTCCAGGTCTGGGACACCGGACCCGGGATGAATCAGGCCACCAGGGACCACGTTTTCGAGCCTTTCTTCACCACCAAGGAGGTCGGGGCTGGAACAGGTCTCGGGCTGGCCACGGCCCACGGCATTGTTCAGACGCACCAGGGCCGCATCTCCTGTGTCACTGCCCAGGGGCAGGGAACGACGTTCACCCTGTCCTTTCCGGTCTGCGGGGAGACCGGGCAGCCTGTGGAAAAGATTGAAACCGTGCCTGACAGTGGGTCCGAACCAGGGTCAGGGGAGGGGAGAGTGCAGCGGATTCTCTTTGTCGACGATGAGGAGGTCGTGCTGGAGGTCATCAAGGAATGGCTCGAAGAAATCGGGTATCGGGTGGTCACCTCTCAGAGCGGGGAAGAGGCCCTGGAGGTTTTCAGGTCCGGAAAAGGGGCCTTCGACCTGGTCATTCTCGACCTCGGCATGCCCGGCCTGGGTGGGGAGGCGACCCTCAAAGCCATGCTCGAGCATGACCCGGAGGCCAAGATCCTCGTGGCCAGCGGATACCAGCGACATCCAATCTCGGAAAACCCTCAGCAGTACGGAGCGGCCGGATTTCTGGGCAAACCGTTCCGCTTTGAAGCCCTGCACTCCTCCATCGTCAACAGTCTGGGGTGATGACCTCTGGCCTGGCTTCTCTTGACGCCTTGGAATCCTGAAGACGACGCGATGACAGCTGATCAGCACAAATCCCGGGAAGAGCTCCTGGCCGAACTGGAGCAGGCCAGACAGAAGATTGCCGCGCTGGAGTCGGCTCAGGCCCGGCGTGCAGACCGGGGTGCCGTCTCTGCCCGGGCCGAACCCTCCCAGGGGAGGCAGGAATGGTTTCAGACTCTGTTTGAAGAACTCCCGGATGCGATCGTCATCTCGACCCTGGATGACCACATCGTGGAAGCCAATGACGCCGCCTGCAGGATGCTCGGCTACTCCCGGGAGGAGCTCGTCGAGCTCTCGATTCCAGACATCCAGGCCCCTGAAAGCAGGGGGCGGCCAGGCACGGTGATCTGGACTGAGCTGGACTGCGGTCAGACCTTTGAGGGCCTCGACCTTCATCGGGACGGCCGGCGCATCCCGGTGGAGGTCATGACCAAGAGAGTCCTGTTTGAAGGCCGCGAGCTGGCCCTGTCCATTGTCAGGGACATCTCCGAGCGCAAGACAGCTGAAAAAACCCTGCAGGAGAGCGAGAAACGGTACCGGGATCTCTATGAATGTGCCCCGCTGGGCATCTTTCAGTCCATCCCCGAGGATCGTTACGTCCATGTCAACCCGACCTTTGCCAGAATGTACGGCTTTGCCTCCCCAGAAGAGGTCGTCCGGGAGGTCGGCTCCATTTCCCGGGACCTCTACGTCAACCCGGACGATCGGGACACCCTCCTGGCGATCCTCGGGGAGAGGGGCTCTGTGGAGAACTACGAGCTCTGCGGGCGGCTCAGGTCAGGCAGCACGATCTGGGTCTCGCTGAACATGCGGGAGGTTCGGGACGCATCGGGCTGGGTCTCTCACTACGACGGCTTTCTGACCGACATCACCCAAAGGAAGCAGGCCGAAGAGACACTCCAGGAATATGTCCATGTGATCCGGGCCACGAAGGATTTCATGGCTGTCCTGGATGAAGACCGGCGCTACACCATGGTCAACGACTCCCTCCTCTTGAGCCGGGGACTGGAGAGAAACGAGGTCATCGGGAGCTTCATCTGGGATGTGGTCGGCCGGGAGGTCTACGAAGCATCGCTTCGGGCCCCTCTCGACCTGTGCTATCAGGGTCAGGGACAGCAGATCGAGGTTGCGTTCGCTTTTCCCTCTCAGGGTGAACGAGCCCTGGAGATCAAGCTTTCACCAGTGCATGATGCCGAGGGCCGTGTCTTCCGGGTGGCCATGGTCGCGTCGGACATCACAGAGAGGAAGAAGAGCGAGGAAGCCCTGCTCCGAAGCGAGGAAAAGTACAGGACTATCCTGGAAAACATGGATGAGGCCTATTTTGAGCTCGACCTGGCCGGGAATCTGGTCTTCTTCAACGAAGCCCTGCGCAGGAATCTGGGCTACTCCAGGGAAGAGCTCATGGGGATGAACAATCGGGACTACACCAGGCCAGAGATGTGGAGGCAGATGTACGAAATCTTCCAGAAGATCTATGTCACGGGCCAGCCGGCCAGGATCAACGATTACGAGGTTGTGGCCAAGGATGGCCGGGTGATCGCTGCCGAGGCCTCGGCCGACCTGATCCGGGATGAGAGCGGCGCTCCCGTCGGCTTCAGGGGCCTGGCCAGAGACGTGACCGAACGGAAGAAGTCGGAGCAGGAACGGCAAAAGCTGGAGGCCCAGCTCATCCAGGCTCAGAAAATGGAGGCCATTGGGACCCTGGCTGGAGGCATCGCTCACGATTTCAACAATATTTTGCAGAGCCTCAAGGGCAATATCCAGCTCTGGCTGAGAAAGGTCGAGGACTCTGATCCGAGCCGGAAGTATCTGGACCGCATGAACACCATGACCGACCGGGCGACTGAGCTCGTCCGGGGTCTGCTGACCTTCAGCCGGACCAGCTCCCCCCAGGAGCTCAAGCCTGTGGACCTGAACCTGCTCATTGCGGAAACCGTGGAGATCCTGAAGAGGACGGTGCCCAAAATGATCGAGATCCATACCAGGCTGGAGGCCGACAGAGCCTGGATCAAAGGAGAGTCGACCCAGTTGCAGCAGGTGCTCATGAATCTGGTCTCCAATGCCAGGGACGCCATTCACCCTCAGGAGACGGGAGACATCCGGATTCAGACCGAAAATCTGCGCATCGACGGGGAGCAGGGCCTCAATGATCCGCCCAGCGGGGAGTACATCCTGATCAGGGTGGCTGATTCAGGTTCCGGCATGGACCAGCAGACCCTGGAGCACATTTTCGAGCCGTTCTTCAGCACCAAGGAGGTCGGCCAGGGGACAGGGCTTGGCCTGGCCATGGTCTACGGCATTGTCCAGACCCACCAGGCCTTCATTGACTGCACCAGTCAGGTTGGGGCGGGAACGGAGTTCACGATCACCATCCCGCTGCTCCAGCTCAAAGAGGGCCCTGGCGGGCCTGCAGCAACAGGAACCGATCCCGACACCTCTCCCCAGAGCGCTCTGCGGCAAAGGCCCAGGAGAGTCTTGCTGGTGGACGATGAGGCCGCTGTCAGGGAGGTGACTCAGGAATGGCTGGAAGAAAAAGGGTTTGAGGTCACTTCGGTCAAGAGCGGTGAGGACGCCCTGGCCTGGTTCGAGGACGAACTCGCCTGCGATGTCGTCCTCCTGGACCTGAACATGCCGGGCATGGGCGGAGAAGCAACAATGAAAGCCCTTTTGAAGCGGCATCCAGAGCTGAAGATCATTGTCGTCAGCGGATACGGCGAACACACCCTGACCCGGGGAAGGATCCTCTCCGGAGCGGCCGCATTCCTGAGCAAGCCTTTCACCATGGAAGGTCTGCTGGCATCCATCAACGAGATCCTTCAGGCCTGATCCTCATTCCCTGCATCCTGCCTTCTCCGTCCTGCTCAAGAGCGAGGGTCCTTCTGCAGCTCAAACCCACGACGTCATCGCGGTCAGAGGCCTGGCTGAGGCCTGTGTGCTCTGGGCCTTGTTTGACCGAGTGTTGGGCTTGTGGTATGTCTTTGATACTGGGAGACCTGTTTCCTCTGACGTTTTCCCCTGCCACAAACCCTGAACTGCAAGGAGGTTGCTATGAGCGACAGTGTCTACAAAGTGATCGAACTCATCGGCACGAGCCCGAACTCCTGGGAGGAAGCGGCCCAAAAGGCTGTGGAACGGGCAACAAAAACATTGCGAGATGTCAGGATCGCGGAAGTGTCTGAGCTGGACATGAAGATGGAGGACAACAAGGTCAGCTCTTACCGGGCCAAGGTCAGGGTTTCATTCAAGTTCGAGAATTGATGCTGCAGAGGCGGATTGGCCAGGAACTGCTTGGGGGCGGTTTCTGGCCTTTTTTTCGCTGTGAAGGGGGGGCATTCGGGTGCATTGTCTCCAAGAGGGAAGCCTTTTTTTGACATTCGACTCTGAAAAGGGCTATGAATCTCGCAGCTGAAGACACGCCCCGCCTGCTCTGCCCGTGAGGAATGAGAGCCGGAAAAGAGGTTGAATGCGTACTGTCAATGTGGAGGATCTCTCAGCGGGCCTGACTCTGGCAAGGGACGTCCTGGCTCCCAACGGACGCCTCCTGACGCCGGAGGGAACTGTCCTGACCCCCAAGCACATCAGGATCTTCAAGGCCTGGGGGGTGACTGAGGTCGACATCAGCGGGAGGTCCGCCAATCGGGGGCAGGCATGTTCTTCCCAGGCCCTGAAGGAGAGCGGCGAAGCCCTCAAACCCTATTTCCAACTCGCCAACACCAGACATCCGGCCGTCAGGGAGCTGTTCAAGCAGGCCGTCATGTCCAGGGCCATGAGCAAAGAGCAGCCTGGCAGAGATGACCGGCCCCGGCTCGATCACGACCTTGGCCGGGACGTTCCTGCGCCGGGCCCGCCCGCGACCAGACAGGAGTTCCTGGACCAGATCAAATCCGAGACAGCGCTGATCTCCCTGCCCGACATCTATGTCAAGATCATGGATGTTCTGGAGTCGCCGCGCTGTTCAGCCCGTCATGTGGCCGAGGTGGTGAGCAAGGACTCGGGCCTGGCAGCCAGGCTCCTGCGGCTCGTCAACAGCCCTTTTTACGGGTTTTCGACCAAGGTGGACACGGTCTCCCGGGCCATCACCCTGTTGGGCATTGACAAGCTGACAACCCTGGCCCAGGGCATAGCGGTGGTCAGGGCTTTCGACAGCATTGCCACCGATCTCCTGGACATGGAGAAATTCTGGAAACACTCCATTGCCTGTGGGGTGTACGCCAGGCTCCTGGCCAGCCAGAAGCCGGAGCTTTCAGAGGAACGGTTCTTTGTGGCCGGGCTTCTCCATGACCTGGGCCGGCTGGTGCTCATCAAGAGATGGCCGGAGCTCTTTGCCCAGGCCCTGGGCATCTGCCTGGAAGAGAAGATGTTCCTGCATCAGGCCGAAAAGAGGGTCTTCGGTCTCGACCACACCAGGGTGGCCGGAATGCTCTGTGCCCAGTGGCATTTCCCCCAGAGCCTGGAAATCATGATCGAGGCCCATCACAATCCAGGAGCTTCACACCATGTCTTTGAATCGACCGTGATTCATGTGGCGGACATCATGGCCCATGCCATGGGGGTGGGGACGAGCGGGAACGCATTCGTCCCGGCCCTGTGCGAAACGGGGTGGAGGGCTCTGGATCTCTCCCCCGGGGTCCTGACCACGGTCACGGTTCAGGCCCGGCATCAGCTCGCTGACATTCTCCAGACCTTCTTGAGCCCGGGAACCGACCATGGATGACAAGGACCGCCGAATCCGCCAACTCGAAGAAGACCTGCAGTACCAGAGCGAACAGCGCAAGCTGGCCCTGAATGCCCTGGAGATGACCGCGGATCTGGCCCATTTCGACACCCGGCTGAAGAAAACGGCTGATCTGGTGGACATTCTCCAGCAGGCCGTGGTCAAGCTGAGGCAGCTCATCGGGTTCAAAGCCCTTGGCTTCTATTTGATCCAGGAGGAGGACGCCTCTTTTGAGCAGGCCCTGTGCGAACCTGGGAGCTGGGCGGACGTGCTTGAAGAAGAGCGGACCGTCCTGGTCCATGATCGAACCTTTTCCTGGGCCCTGAACCGCAATCGCCCCGTGCTCATCTCGGCCACCTCGATCCAGGCGACGCTCCTGCTGCACCCCATTGCCACCCCATCCCGGACCAGGGGGATGTTCCTCGGAGTCCTGGAGCAGGACACCCGAGACATCTACGATTTTTCCTACTCTCTGCTGACCATGGTCCTGCTGTCCTGCGCCAACTTCCTGGAGAGCTTCGAGCTCTACAACCATTTCCGGGAGCTGAACACCCAGCTCAACGATCTCCTGGAGGAACGCCGGAAGACAGCCGAAGAGCTGCGAATCAAGAACGAGAATCTGGAAAACGAGATCGCCCAGCGGAGCAGATCAGAACAGACACTGCAGGTTCACAATGCCTACTTCAGCGCCCTGTATGAAACGTCCCTGGGCCTGATGCGCCGTCTGGACCTCGACGAGCTCCTGGAAACGATCCTGGAAAGGGCCGCCGACCTGCTGCAGACCGAAGACGGGTTCATCTACCTCTACGATCCCCAGGACAAGGTCCTCAAAGTGCATGCGGGCCGGGGCAGGTACCTCGATCTGGTCGGCTTTCAGCTGCAGCCGGGTGAAGGGCTTGCAGGACGGGTCTTTTCCCGGGGGGCCCCTCTGGTGGTCGAGAATTACCAGCAGTGGGAAGGACGAAGCATGGCAGCGGTCTTTGACGAGCTCTGCTCTGCCGTGAGCGTCCCTCTGAAGTCCGGTCATGAGATCATTGGGGCCATCGGCCTCAATCATTCAGGTCAGAGCGGCTATTTCGGCCAGGAGGCGGTGGACTTCCTGAACCGCTTTGCGCAGCTGGCATCCATCGCACTGGACAATGCCTATCTCTACAGGGCGCTCCAGCAGGAGCTGAGCGATCGCAGGCGGGCCGAGGAGGCCCTGTCGGCC
This sequence comes from uncultured Desulfohalobiaceae bacterium, assembly GCA_964573115.1. Taxonomy (GTDB): domain Bacteria; phylum Desulfobacterota; class Desulfovibrionia; order Desulfovibrionales; family Desulfothermaceae; genus CAYOID01. The sequence continues at coordinate 7,956 of CAZNIP010000001.1, forward strand.
AGGGAGCGGGAGCTGAAGTCCATTCTGGAGAACAACCCGGCCGGCACAGTCCTGGTTCATGCTCGGACCAGAAAGATCCTGTGGGCCAACCACCATGCCCTGAAGATGATCGATGGTTCCCGGGAAGAGGTCCTGGGGCGAATCTGCCATGAGTTCCTCTGTCCGGCCGAGCAGGGGGCCTGTCCGGTCATGGACCTGGGCCTGAAATCGGATACGTCCGAGCGGACTCTCCTGACCGCGAGCGGTCAGTCCGTTCCGGTGCTCAAGAGCGCTGTGCCCATTGAGTACGACAGCCAGCCCTGTTTGCTGGAGACCTTTTTTGACCTCTCCAAGCACAAGGAGCTCGAGGCCCAGCTGCGCCAGGCCAGCAAAATGGAGGCTGTGGGAACGCTGGCCGGGGGCGTGGCTCACGATTTCAACAACCTTCTGCAGGGCCTGGTGGGCAACGTCCAGTACCTGCTGCGGAAGAGCGATGCGATCGATGACAAGACCAGATACCTTCAGGAGATGGACAGGATCCTCAGCCGGGCCGGAAAGATCGTCAACCGGCTGCTGACCTTTGGCCGGAAAACTGAATTTTCCTACACCGGCACTGACATGAACACCCTGGTGTTGAGCACCCAGGCCTTTCTGCGCCGAACCATCCCCCAGATGGTCGAGATCGAGATCGAGGTGGCTGAGGACCTCCCTCTGGTCTACGCTGATCCGGTCCAGATCGAGCAGGTGCTCATCAATCTGGTGACCAATGCTGCCGACGCCATTCAGCCCAATGGCGGCGGGGTCGTCAGGATCACCACCGAGTTCGTCTGCCTGGAAGAGGGTCAGGCAGGAGGGGAGCGGGACCATGATCCAGGGGAGTACGTTGTTCTGACGGTGGCTGACGACGGATGCGGGATCAACCAGGAGGCCCTGCAGCACATCTTCGATCCCTTCTACACCACCAAGGACGTGGACAAGGGCACTGGACTGGGCCTGGCCATGGTCTACTCCATTGTCAAGGAGCACGGCGGAGACATCGTCTGCTCGAGCATTCCGGAACAGGGGACAACCTTTCAGCTCTTCTTCCCGGTTCTGGATCAGCTCCAGCCGGACTTGGACGCTGAAGAGCCTGCCGGCCTGGAACCCGGTGATCTGGCGGGGAGTGAGGCCATCCTGGTCATCGATGACGAGGAGATGATCAGGGACATCACCCAGGACCTGCTTGAGGACAACGGATACACCGTGTTGACCGCCAAGAGCGGGGAGCAGGGACTGGAAATGGTTCAGCAGAACCCGGATGAGGTGGATTTGATCCTCCTGGATCTGGGGATGCCGGGCATGGGGGGCAGGGCCTTTCTGGAGCAGATTCAGAGGATCGACCCGGAGGTCCGGGTCATCGTGTCCACTGGATACGCGGCCCATGAGATGGCCCAGGACCCTCAGAAGTACGGGGCCAAGGCTTTTGTGGGCAAGCCGTACCGTCCCGAAGAGATGCTGACCGTGATCAGGTCCATTCTGGATCATGGCTGAGGCCTGATCCGGGAGTCATGCGTCCTGCGAGGCCAGGAAAAGCCGGACGGCCTGCCCGGTGGTGAAGCTCAGGCATGACTCAGCCTCGGACATGGCCTGGGGCAGCTCCATGGGCCGCAGGGTGATGGGCAGGATTGCGCTGACACCGGTGGATTCGAGCTCCGGCAGATCCTCAGCAACCGATCCGGCCAGCACGAGGCAGGGTATGCCCATGTCTCCGGCCAGTCTGGCCAGGCCCGAAGGCCCTTTGCCGGAGAAGGTCTGTCGGTCCACCAGACCTTCAGCCGTGATGACCAGGTCGGCTCCTCTCAGTCTGGCTTCCATCCCCATCAGTTCGAGCATGGCCTCCACCCCGGGCCGCAGCCTGGCCCCGAGGAAGGCCAGCAGCCCGGCCCCAAGACCTCCAGCAGCCCCCGCCCCAGGCACGGTGTCCACCTCCAGGCCCAGATCTCTGGAAACGACCCTGGACAGGTTGGCCAGCCCGGCTTCCAGTGAGTTGACCTGCTCAGGGTCGGCCCCTTTCTGGGGCCCATAGACCCGGCTGGCTCCTGCCGGACCGAGCAGGGGGTTGTCGACGTCGCAGATGACATCGATCTGAACCTTCCCCAGTCGGGGATCCAGAGAAGACAGATCGATCCTGGCCACAGCTGAGAGGTCTCTGCCGATGGGCCTGACCTGGCTGCCCTGGGCGTCAAGGAACCTGGCCCCCAGGGCCACGGCCATGCCCACGCCGCCGTCGTTGGTGGCGCTTCCGCCGATGCCCACGAGAATCCGGGACACCCCGTGATCCAGGGCCCTGGCCAGGAGCTCCCCGGTGCCCAGGGTGGTCGTCTCCAGGGGGTTGAGCTCACGCTCTGCCAGCAGGCTGAGTCCGCTGGCCCTGGCCATTTCAATGACCGCTGTGTGTTCGGAAGGCAGCAGGCAATACTCGGCCTGGACCGGCCTGAAGAGCGGACCGCTGACCTGGCTGGTCCGGACCTCCCCGCCCAGGATGTCGGCCACCACCTCCACCAGGCTGTCTCCCCCGTCGGAAAAAGGGATGCCCAGGATCTCTGCCCCGGGGGCCGCTTTTGCCGCACCGTGAGCCATGGCCCGGGCGGCGCTGCGGGCTGACAGACTGCCTTTCAAGGCGTTCGGGGCGCAGACGATCTTGGACATCTTCATTCCAGGGTGCGATCTCTTGAACGTCGGGGTCAGACCAAGTCCCATACATCCTGTACCCAATATTCGCGTTCTGGACAACACAGCGCTGTCCCTGTTTGACTGGGGTGAGAAATGGGGCCACACTGGGCCTTTGTTTTCCTCAGCTCCGGTCAGCTGTTTCAGGCCATGAGAACCGGACATGGACAAGGAGAGACATGCCCGACCCTGCACGCGCACCCGACCCGGTCTGCGGTCCGGTCTTGGAGAGCGACAAGCCTTTCACCTCCCTGGCCGGACCGGTCGTGCTGGTGACCAGCGTCTTTTTTTTCAACTTCCTGGGACGGTTGATGCTGGCTCCCTTTCTGGTGGAGATCGAGCAGGACCTGGACATCACCCACATGCAGGCTGGCGAGCTGTTCCTGTTCACCTCCCTGGGGATCAGTCTGGCCCTGGTCTGTTCAGGCTTTGTGGCCAGGACGGTTCAGCACAGAAAGACCATTCTCCTGTCGTCCTTCGGGGTGGGGACGTTCATGATCCTGGTCTCCTGGACCGCGACGCTGGCTCAATTGAAATGGGCCATGTTCGGCCTGGGCACGGCTGTCGGCCTCTACCTGCCTTCCGGCATCTCGACCATCACCTCGGTCCTGCCCAGGGCCCACTGGGGCAAGGGACTGGCGATTCATGAGCTGGCCCCCAATCTGAGCTTCATCGCCGCCCCGGCCATTGCTGCAGCGACCCTGGACATCTTCACCTGGCGGCAGGTCTTTTTCGGGCTGGGGCTGGCCGGACTGCTGATGGGCCTGACCTATCTCCGGTTCGGCCAGGGCGGTCGCTTTCCCGGGGAGGCCCCCAGACCGGCGGTGCTGAAATCCATTCTGACCCGGCCCCAGTTCTGGATCCTGGCCCTCCTCTTCGGGCTGGCTGTGGGCGTGACCTTTGGGACCTACTCCATGCTCCCGCTCTACCTGGTCGAGGAACATGGCCTGCTCAAGGAAACAGCCAACAACCTCCTCTCCCTGTCCCGGGTCCCCTGCCTGGCCATGGCCCTTGGCGCCGGATGGTTCGTCGACCGCATCGGGGGCAAGCGAACGGTGCTGCTGGCCCTGGGCCTGACCAGCCTCCTGACCATGGCCCTCGGGGTCCTCCAGCCCCCTCTGCTGCTCGGCGGCGTTCTCGTCCAGCCCCTGTTCGCGGTCTGCTTCTTCCCAGCCGCGTTCACCCTGATCTCCAAGGCATTCCCCGCCCAGGTCAGGAATGTGGCCGTGTCCTTCATCATCCCCGTGGCCGTCGTTCTCGGGACCGGGCTGATCCCGACTTTCCTGGGCATGTTCGGTGATCACGGGGAGTTCGATCTGGGCTTTCTCTGTTTGGGACTGCTCGTTTTCTTCGGGGTTCACCTCATCCATTTCCTGGACACGGGAACGGTCCCTCAGGATCCGTGCCTGGAGACACCAACCATGGAGCCGGTCCAGGAAGGTTCGCACCCCGGAATGTAACAAGGTCAGGGACAAGAGATGTACGAGATTGACCCGGGGAGACCTCATGCCCCTGTCTGCTTCCGGGGAGAAGAAGCCTCCTTTGACCCCCTGGTGGAGGAGAGAGCCGACGACGAGTCCCGGAAGGAGGAAAACTACCTCCTGTGTGCCGTGTGCAGACGGGCCATCACCCGTGTCGAGGCCAGAACGGCCATGAACGGCAAGCACGCCCATGTCTTCTTCAACCCCCAGGGGATCGTGTTCGAGATCGGCTGTTTTTCCTCGGCCTTCGGGTGCGCCCATGTCGGTCAGGCCACCCTGGAGTTCACCTGGTTTCCGGGATATGCCTGGCGCATCGCCATCTGTGCCGGCTGTTCAGCCCATCTGGGATGGCACTATCAGGGGGGGTCGGGTCAGGGTTTTTACGGTCTCATCCTGGCCAATCTGGTGGAAGGGGCGCCGGAGAGCTGAGTTCAGATGCGGCTGGACAAACTCAATGAGCAGCCGCAGGCATTCGGGTCCAGGATTCAGCTCAGGAGCATTCTGTCCGAGGGAAAGGACTCCCCTTTGAGCTCATAGAAGCGGGCCAGAAGGTCCGGGACCTGGTAGGACTTCTTTTCCTGGCCCTCGATGTCCAGGATGATCCGGCCCTGATGGAGCATGATCAGGCGATTGCCCATGTTCAGGGCCTGGTGCATGTTGTGGGTGACCATGAGTGTGGTCAGTCTGAGGCGTTCCACAAGGGTCACGGTCAGGTCCTGAATCATGTGCGCGGTTTTGGGGTCCAGGGCTGCCGTGTGCTCGTCCAGGAGCAGGAGCTCCGGGTGGAGCATGGTGGCCATGAGCATGGTCAGGGCCTGTCGCTGCCCACCTGAGAGCAGCCCGACCTTGTCCTTGAGCCTGTCTTCCAGCCCGAGCCCAAGCTGTTTGAGCTCCCTGCGAAACGTGGCCCGGTCTTCAGCGGTCACGCCCCGCTTGAGCCCCCGACTCTGACCCCTTCGCCTGGCCAGGGCCAGGTTCTGTTCGATGCTCAGGGAGCCGCAGGTCCCCAGCAGGGGATCCTGGAACACCCGGCCGACATAGCGGGCCCGCTTGTGTTCCGGCCAGGCGGTGATGGTCTGATCGTCCAGGGACAGGGTCCCGAAGTCGGGCAGGAAGCTGCCGGCAATGCAGTTCAGGAGCGTCGATTTGCCGGCCCCGTTGGAGCCGATGATGGTGATGAAGTCCCCGGGCTTGACCTCAAGGGTGATGTTGTCCAGGGCCAGGACTTCGTTGATGCTTCCCTTGTGGAAGTACTTGAGGATGTTCTGGACGTGTATCATGTGTTCAGGCGCTGTTTGATCTGCGGGGCGGTCAGGGCCAGGACAACCAGGACGGCGGTGATCAGGTTCAGGTCGCTGGGGGTGAAGCTGAAGCCGCCCAGTTTGAGTCCCAGGGCCAGGGCAATGGCGGTCCGGTAGACCACGGAGCCGAGGACAACGGCGATGACAGTCCGGATGAGGTTGGTGGTCCCAAAGATGGTCTCGCCCACGATGACCGAGGCCAGCCCGGCCACGATGGTTCCCACCCCCATGTTCACGTCTGCAGCCCCCTGATTCTGGGCCACCAGGGCCCCGCTTACGGCCACCAGGGCATTGGACAGCCCGACCCCGAGGATGATCATCTTGTGCGTGTTCACGCCCTGGGAGGTGATCATCTGCGGGTTGTCTCCAGTGGCCAGCATGGCCTGTCCGAACTCGGTGTACAGGAACAGGGTCAGGACGACGATGATCACGATGACAAAAAAGGCAAACAGGATGGGCGAGGCCCAGTACCCGGGCAGGCCCGTATTCAGAACCGGTTCGAGAACCGTTTTCGATCCCAGCAGGGAGACGTTGGGTCCGTTCATGATCCTGATGTTCACCGAGTAGAGGGCGATCATGGTCAGGATCGAGGCCAGGAGATGAAGGATCTTGAGCTTGGTGTTCAGGATGCCGGTGACCATCCCGGCCATGAAACCGGCTCCGGCGGCCAGGACCAGGGAAAAGAAGGGGTTCAGGCCATTGGTGATGGCCACGGCAGAGACCCCGGCCCCGAGGGGCAGGCTGCCGTCCACTGTCAGGTCGGGAAATTCAAGGACCCTGAAGGTCAGGTAGACCCCCAGGGCCATGATGCCGTAGACAAGTCCCTGTTCGAGCGCACCTAAGAGGGCGTACCAGGACATTGAAGATCTGACTCCTTGACTGGATTTTGCAGGCCGGATCGTATCCGGTTCTATTCGTAAATTTTTTCGGCGGACTGGATCATCTCGTCCGGGATGTCCACACCGATGGCCTCTGCCGCCTCGAGATTGATGTGCAGCTTGAGGTCCTTCTGCATCTCCACCGGCATCTGTCCTGGATCCTGGCCCTGCTTGAGGATGCGCACGGCCATGTCCCCGGTCTGCCGGCCATGCTCGTAGTAGTCAAACCCAAGGGCGGCCACAGCTCCTCTGGGGACCGAGTCCACGTCAGCGGCATACAGGGGGATGTTGTTGTCGGTGCAGACCTTGGCCACGGATTCCAGGGCGGAGACGATCGTGTTGTCAGTGGGGACATACACGGCCTGGGAACGTCCTACGAGGCTCTTGGCTGCCTGATAGACCTCGCTGGACCTGGCTGCAGTGGCCTCCTGGACCTTGATGTCCAGCTTGGCGCATTCCTGTCTGACCAGCTGGGCCAGGGTCTTGGAATTGGCTTCCCCGGAATTGTAGATCAGCCCCAGGGTCTGGATGTCGGGGTGAATGGTCTGGATCATGGCCATGTGCTTGTCGATGGGCGTCATGTCCGACGTCCCGGTGATGTTTTTGCCCGGCTTTTCCATGTCGTCCACCAGTCCGGCCCCTTTGGGATCGGTCACGGCCGAGAACAGGAGCGGAGTTGTGGCCATGCGGGGCGTTTTCGTGGTCGCCTGGGCGCAGGCCTGGGCGGAGGGGGTGGCGATGGCCAGGACCAGATCGGGGTTTTCCCCCGCGATCTGCTGGGCGATCTGTCCGGTGATGGCGGTGTTGGCCTGGGCGTTGTGCACGGAGTAGTCCACATCCAGGCCGGCGCTCTGGACTTCGTCCTGAAAGCCTTTCAGCACGGCATCCAAGGCCGGGTGCTCCACAAACTGGCTCACCGAGATGTCAAAGCTCTGGGCCCCGGAGGCGGAGCCAAAGCCAAGCCCCATCAGTCCAATGGCGAGTGCGAGGACGATCAATCGTTTCATGCTTCCCTCCCTGTGGCAACAAGGTTTCAGGACAGGCCTGATCTTCAGCGGCCGTCACCCTCCAAGAGGCCGGATGGTAAGCAAAAAACAGAGCTCCTGTCCAGCTCAGAATGGCCTCCTGCCATGGCGGGAGGTGGCCTGGGAATCTTCGGCTGGCGTGGACAGCGATGCAGCCGAGGTGCTATGCAGAATCCGGCAGGAGACACAGCCCGGTTGCGGGTCTTTGAGAACAGTCCACATCACATCAGGAGCTGAGCCATGGGAAACAGAATGCCGAAGATCAAGACCGCGCTGCCTGGGGAGAAAGCCAGGTCGATGATCGAGATGGACCAGGAGTTCGTCTCTCCATCCTACACCCGGGCCTATCCTTTTGTGGCTGAGAGGGCCAGGGGATTGTGGATGGAGGATGTGGACGGGAACACCTTTCTGGATTTCACCTCCGGGATCGCGGTCTGCTCCACTGGACACTGCCATCCCCGGGTTGTGGCCGCGATCAAGGATCAGGCTGATAAGCTGCTGCACATGTCCGGGACCGATTTCTTCTATCCACCGCAGATCGAGCTGGCCAAAAAGCTGGCTGATCTGGCCTTTGAGGGAGGCAGGGGCAAGGCCTACTTCGGCAACTCCGGGGCCGAGTCCGTGGAAGCGGCCTTCAAGCTGGCCAGGTGGGTCACCCAGCGCGAGCAGAACATCGCCTTTTTTGGAGCCTTTCACGGCCGGACCATGGGGGCCCTGTCCCTGACCGCCAGCAAGGCCATTCAGAAAAAACACTACAACCCCTTCATTCCCGGAATCACGCACATCCCGTATGCCTACTGCTACAGGTGCCCCTTGCACCTGACCTTCCCCTCGTGTGACGTGGAATGCGTGCGCTGGATTGAGGAGACCCTCTTCCGTTCAGCCCTGCCCCCGGAGGAGGTTGCGGCCATTTTTGTCGAACCCATCCAGGGCGAGGGCGGCTACATCGTCCCTCCAAAGGAATTTCACCTGGCCCTGAAGGCCCTGGCCGAGAAGTACTCCATTCTCTACGTGGCCGACGAGGTCCAGTCGGGGATGGGCCGGACAGGGAAAATGTTCGCCATGGAGCACTTCGGGGTTCAACCGGACATCATCGCCCTGGCCAAGGGGATCGCCTCGGGCATGCCCCTGGGGGCCATGCTGGCCAGGTCGGAGCTCATGGTCTGGGAAGCGGGCTCCCATGCCTCGACCTTTGGCGGCAACCCGGTCTCCTGCCGGGCGGCCCTGGCCACCATCGAGCTGCTGGAGAACGAGCTCATGGCCAATGCCGAAAAACAGGGTCAGCTCATGAAGGAGCGTTTGCTGGACATGCAGCAGCACCTGGAGTGCATCGGCGATGTCAGGGGCAAGGGGCTGATGGTCGGGGTGGAGCTGGTCAAGGACAGGGAAACCAAGGTCAGGGCCCCGGAGTGGAGGAACGAGGTCATTCAGAGGGCCTTTAACAAAGGTCTCCTCCTGCTGGGGTGCGGCGAGAACTCGATCCGCTTCTGTCCGGCCCTGACCGTGAACGCAGAGGAGATCGACACCTGCCTGTCCATGTTCGAAGAAGTTCTCCAGGAGGTGGCAGGGTGAGCAGCGGTCTCGGATCAGCCTCTGGCCTCCCTGACCCGGGCACTGCAGCCATGGCAGCCCTTCCAGGGCCCACTCTCAGGTCGAGGGTCGCAGAGAGTCGGGGTGACCGGACATCCTCAGCGGAAGACCACGGGATGATAGCCTTCGGGGAGGTGGGCCGTTCCCTGGACGCAGGGCAGTCCCACTTCAGAGGCGATCCTGGCGGCCAGGTCGTCTGCCTGAGGATAGAACCCCTGCCCCAGGACCCAGGTCTTGCCCTCGGCTTTGTGGCTGAAAGCGCATGTGGCCATATGAATGACCTCGGCGCCCTTGGCCTTGAGGATCCTGGCCAGGTCGACAGCCTGGTCCATATCGTCGGACAGGGTGAAGACGCCGACGAGAGAGGTCTCGTGATACTCGGAAAAGCCTTGGATTTTCTCCTGCATGGACCGGAAGCAGTTGGTCAGGGGACATTTGAGCTCATTGTCCCGACAGCGCAACAAGCCGATTCTGGTCATGGCTCACTCCTTTGATGGTGGCTGGAACAGACCGAGGAAGGGAGTGTTTCAGCGATCCGGGCAGGCGGCACCCAGTCCGCCCAACAGGTTCAGGACCTGACGCCTTGTGAGATCACCTTGACCGGATCATCCCTCCCCAGACAGTCAAGACGCATTCTCAGCAGTCATGCCTAAGGATGGGGAAAAAAGTCAAGGCCAGAGGGCAAAACCGCCCGGAGCGGTAGGGTTCTGAACGGGAGGGTTCAGGACTGCTGACCCTGAACCGCCTCTTGAAAGGCCTCAAAGCGCCGGGCATAGGGAGGGTGGTTGAAAAAGGCTGAACCGGAGACGAGCACATCAGCCCCGCTCAGGACCAGGGTTCGGGCGTTGCCCAGATCCACCCCGCCATCGACCTGGATCAGGGTCGAGGCGTTCCTCTTGCGGATCAGCTCCTTGAGTTCCTTGACCTTGTCCAGGCAGAACGGAATGAAGGACTGCCCGCCAAAACCCGGGTTGACGCTCATGATGAGGACCATGAAGAGCTGATCCAGGAGGTACTCGATCTGGCAGAGAGGGGTGTGCGGGTTGAGGGCCACGGCTGGTTTGGCCCCGAGCTCGCTGATCCGGCTCAAGGTCCGTTCCAGATGCGTCGAGGCCTCGGCATGGACACAGATCAGGTCGGCCCCGGCCTTGGCAAACTCGTCCAGGTACCGCTCCGGACGTTCGATCATCAGGTGGACGTCGAAGAAGAGCTGGCTCAGGGGGCGGCACTTGGCGATGATCGGCGGGCCCAGGGTGATGTTGGGCACAAAGTGGCCGTCCATGACATCCCAGTGGACCCATTGCAGACCGGCCCGCTCCAGGGCCTGGAGCTCGTGTTCAAGCTCTCCGAAGTTCGAGGACAGCAATGACGGGGACAGTGTCCAGGGCAAGGTCGACATGAGCCTCTCCGAAATGAGTGCGGCTGAAGGCCGTGTTCAAGGGCCAAAAAAACATTGACTCCGGGAAAAACTGCCTTTATGCGGTGAGCAGCGACGACCCCTCGGGGTCAAGCCGGTCAGTCATGCTATGTCCTGCCGGCAGGATCAGTCAAGAAGAACGAGATCATCATTCAGGAGGAGCTATGCCTTCACGCAGGGAACTCGCCAATGCGATTCGATTTTTGAGCATGGACGCGGTCCAGCAGGCCAAGTCCGGCCATCCCGGGGCCCCAATGGGAATGGCCGATATCGCCGAAGTGCTCTGGAACGATCACCTGGTCCACAACCCCCGGGACCCCCTCTGGCCCAACCGGGACCGCTTCGTGCTCTCCAACGGACACGGGTCCATGCTCCTGTACTCGCTCCTCCATCTTTCCGGATACGACCTCAGTCTCGACGAGCTCAGGAACTTCAGGCAGCTGCACTCCAAGACCCCCGGCCACCCGGAATACGGCCTGACGCCAGGAGTGGAGACGACCACCGGCCCTCTGGGCCAGGGCCTGGCCAATGCCGTGGGCATGGCCATGGCCGAAAAGATTCTGGCCCGGCGGTACAATCAGGGCCAGGAGGCCATCGTCGACCACATGACCTATGTCTTTCTCGGGGACGGCTGCATGATGGAAGGCATCTCCCACGAGGCCTGCTCTCTGGCCGGCACCCTCGGGCTGGGCAAGCTGATCGCTGTGTATGACGACAACGGGATCTCCATCGATGGAGAGGTGGACGGCTGGTTCAGGGACGACACCGCAGCACGGTTCGAGGCCTACGGCTGGCATGTGGTCAGGAATGTGGACGGACACGACAGTCAGAGCGTGGATCAGGCCATTCAGGAGGCCAGGCAGGAGACATCGAAGCCGAGCCTGATCTGCTGCCGAACGACCATTGCCTGGGGGGCCCCGTCAATGGCCGGCTCGCACCAGACCCATGGCGCCCCGCTGGGGCCGGATGAGATCCAGGCCACCAGGGACGGATTGAGCTGGGCTCATCAGCCCTTCGCGGTCCCGGACGAGGTCTACGCCGGTTGGAATGCTGTCGACGCGGGCCAGCGCAGGCAGCAGGAATGGGAAGAGACGTTTGCCAGGTACGAGCGCAACCACCCGGACCTGGCCGCAGAGTTCCGCCGGGTGATGAGGGGCGACCTGCCCTCGGAGTTCAGCTCCCGGGCAGAAGCCTTCATTCGCGAGCTGGCGGATCAGGGTCAGGACATGGCCACCCGGAAGGCTTCCAAAGAGGTCCTGGAGGGCTTTGGCCCGCTGCTGCCGGAGCTTCTCGGCGGATCAGCCGACCTGAGCGGCTCGAACAAGACCATCTGGTCCGGGTCCCGGGTCATCAGCCGTGACACCTGGGAGGGCAACTATGTCCATTTCGGGGTCCGGGAGTTCGGCATGTCGGCCATGGCCAGCGGCATAGCCCTGCATGGCGGCCTGATCCCTTATGTGGGGACGTTTCTGGTCTTTTCAGACTACGCCAGGAACGCGATCAGGATGTCCGCGCTCATGGGGGTTCGAAACATCTTTGTCCTGACCCACGATTCCATTGGAGTCGGCGAGGACGGGCCGACGCATCAGCCCATCGAGCATGCGGCATCGCTCCGGCTGATCCCCAGCCTCCATGTCTGGCGGCCCTGTGACACGGTGGAGTGCGCTGCAGCCTGGAAAGCGGCCCTGGAAAGGGCAAACGGGCCAAGCTGCCTGCTGCTGACACGCCAGAGCCTGAAGCATCAGCCCAGAAACGAGTCCGCCCTGGCCAACATGGCCAGGGGGGGCTACGTCCTCAAGCAGGAGAGCGGCCCGCCAGAGGGGGTCATCGTGGCCACCGGCTCAGAGGTCGAGATTGCGGTCCAGGCTGCCGAGATGCTTGAAGCCAGGGGGCGTTCCATTCGGGTTGTCTCCATGCCCTGTGTGGAGGTCTTTCGAGCCCAGGACACGGTCTACCAGGCAGAAGTCCTTCCGGACGACCTCGCTGCGCGAGTGGTGGTCGAGGCCGGGGTGACCTGGTACTGGCAGGGGATTGCAGGCCACAAGGGCAAGATCCTGGGCATCGACCGTTTTGGTGAGTCGGCCCCTGGCAAGGACCTGTTCGATTTCTTCGACCTGACCCCCGGTGCCGTGGTCAAGGCCATGCTCGATTGCCTGGAATGAACCCGGGACGACCTCTCAGCCCGGCCCCAGACCAATGGGCTTGAGCTCGAAGAGCTTTTTCTGCTGGGTGCAGATGATGTGGTAGTACTGGTTCTGGGGGACGTAGATGAAGGGGACATCCTCGATCCGCCGGTACAGGAAGTGGGACAGGATCATCCTGTTCACGGCCCGGTGCCCGACGATCATGATGTGATCGGCGTTGCCGCTGAGGAACAGGGCTTTTTTCAGCCCCCGGTCGATCCGGGGCCGCATGGTCACGTACCCCTCCCCCTGGGGGTAGATGTAGTTGTACTTGTCCTGAAACCGCTGCTGGTAGACCTCGGGCAGATCGCTCTGGATCTCCTCGTAGCTCATGTTCTCGCAGATCCCGGCGTCGATCTCGTTGAACTCCTTGAGCATGACCAGGGTGCTGCGGTCCTGCTGCATGTGGGAGATGGGCTCGGATGTCTCGATGGTTCTCATTTTCTGGCTGCAGAAGATGTAGGGCAGAGAGGTGTCCTTGAAGTGCAGGGCCAGATGATCGGCCTGCTCCTTGCCCTTGGGCGTCAGCCGGGCGTCCCCGCCGATTCTGTTCTCGATGTTGTCATAGGTTTCACCGTGTCTGACCAGATAGAGGTTCTTGACAGAGTCGGTCACGATCAGGTCCCGGATCTGGTCGAAAAAGGGGATGGAATCCGTCAGCTTGACCTCCAGGATCTGGTTGTTCAGGGAGTCCACGCGCATGGTGTTCCGCTCCCGGGAAAAGGGGGCGTAGATGTGCTCGTAGTAGGCAATGCGCTGCTTGAAGCTGGAGATGGAGTCCTGCAGGGTCAGGTGGCCAAACTCGGGCAGGCTGGCTTTCTTGCTGATGCTGGCCTCCAGGATTTCCCGATCGGTGTTGATGCACTCCATGAACACCAGAGGGTGGTCGGACAGGAGGTCGCAGAGCAGCTGTCGCCGCTTCTGGCTCACATTGGTCGCGTCCAGAATGGCCACATCCCCGCCCTGGTTGAGGAACTCCCTGGCGCTGGAGATGTTCATCCGGGCGATTTTTTCCCGCAGCTCGTACCCTTTGGTGTTGGACGGGTCGTAGAATTCGGCAAACGAGGTGTTGCCGCTGATGAGCTTGCGACGCAGATCGCCATTGTTGAAGATCTCCACGCTCACGCCGCTCAGGGAGAGGTTTTCCTTGATTCTGGCAGCGATGGTGGATTTTCCTCTGGCCGGCAGGCCGACCATGACCAGGTAGAGCTTGTCTTCTCTGGCTTGGGGCATGAGGTGCTGTCCTTTGGTCTGCTGAAGGTGTCAGAAGAGGTGCTGTCGTGTGTCAGTGACCGAAGAGCTTGAAAAAGGCCCTGGCATTGAGGCCTTTGCGCCTGTCCAGCCGCCTGAGTCCGCAGCGTGAGGCCAGCTCCCTGGCCGCCTGCAGCTGTCCGGCAGGGATCGTGTCCTGCAGCTCTGGGAAGCTGGCCGCTTCTCCGCAGGGTCGGTACTGGTCCATGACGTTCAGGTAGGTCTCCGGAGAGACGGACTCGGCCAGAAAGCGAAACCAGGCCTCAGACCCGGCCAGGTCGTCAGGCATGAGCAGATGCCGGACCAGAAGACCCTGGACGGCCACTCCGGCCTGATCCACTGTCAGATCTCCCACCTGACGATGCATCTCGACGATGGCCGCCCGGGCCTTGTCAGGGTAGTCTTCGGCCCTGCAGTAGCGCCTGGCCACCTCCGGGTCGCTGAACTTGGCGTCCGGCATGAAGATGTCGATGACCCCATCGAGCAGCTCCAGGGTTTCCAGCCGCTCGTACCCCCCGCAGTTGTAGACCAGGGGGAGGGAAAGGCCCTGAGAGAGGGCTATGGGCAGAGCCTCGAGGATCTGGGGAACCACATGGGTGGGGGTGACGAAGTTGATGTTCTGGGCGCCCTGGCCCTGGAGATCGAGCATGACTCCGGCCAGCTGATCCGGAGAGACGGCCGTGGCGCCCCAGGTGGAATGGCTGATGTCGAAATTCTGACAAAAGACGCATCCCAGATTGCAGCCGGCAAAGAAGATGGTTCCGGACCCGTGCTCTCCGACCAGGGGGTCTTCCTCCCCAAAATGGAGATTGAATGAGGCCAGCAAAGCCTGTCGTCCGGTTTGACAAAACCCTGTCTCTCCTTCTAGCCTGTTCACCCCGCATTCGCGGGGACAGAGCCTGCACGCGGCCGACATGTCCAGAGCCTTGTCGATTCTGGTCTGCAGCACTTCGGGCCTCAGGGAGGCGAGTCTTCCCGGCATGGCGCTCCTTTCCCCGGCTGGCTGGACCAGGCCGGCATTGTCTGTCCGGCAGCAGGCCAGAGTTTTCATTCAACTCACGACACGGCATCGTGTCAGGAAGGCCAGCACCAGTCCAGCATTCAAACACGACTTCAGATCCTGAGTCAATTCCCGGGAGATCCCGGTTGGAGGCGCCATGGGTTTTCTTTCTGCCAGCACGAGCTTTGTCCGCTACAGGGTCTTGGGGGATGTCCCCAGGGAGCTGTGGACTCAGTTGGAGGACAAGCTCAAGGAGCATGGCTTTCAGGACATCGACCACACCAGCGACGAACGTTCTTTCGGCTGGGTGTCCATCGACAACATGCTCGACACCTCCTGGTCGGAAGCCTCGCCATTCAAGGGCGAGTTTGCAGCCTTTGCCCTCAGGCTGGACACCAGGCGCATCTCGCCTGCGGTGTACAAGAAACACTACCAGATGGCCCTAGAAGAGCTGACGGCTCAGATGAAGGAACAGGGGACCCCGTTTGTGGGCCGGGACCGAAAAAAGGAGCTCAAGGATCAGGTCAAGCTCAAGCTGCTGGGTCGGACGCTGCCTGTGCCGGCCGTGTTCGACGTGATCTGGAACATGCAGAACAACAGGATCGCCCTGGCCTCAACCCAGGACAAGGTCAGGCAGCTCTTTGAAGACCTCTTCACCCAGACCTTTGAGCTCCATCTCGAGCCGTTGACCCCGTACTACCTGGCCATGGAGACGGTTGGCCGGGACCAGGCACCGCAGGTGAACGAATACGAGCCCTGCGTGTTTGTCTAGATTTCATCCAGAGGACCGGATGAAATCTACCCACTTCCCTTTTTCCAGCAAAGAGATGCGCACAATCTCGAGATCGGATTTCTCCAGTTGAGTCCGACACAGGAGTGACCGTGTGATGAGCAACACTGACGTCGACGTCCATAAAGCAGACACCCTGGCCCCCTACATCGGGCAGGATTTCTTGACCTGGCTCTGGTTCACCACGGAACAGACCCAGGGAACGATCCAGACGGCCGGTGGAGAGGTCTATGCCCTGGTCATGGAGCAGAGGGTCTCTGTCCAGGGCGGGGAAGGCGAGTCCCGGGATACGGCTGTCAGCAGCGGTCCCCGTTCGGAGCTCCGGGAGGCCAGGCTGGGGCTGCAGAGCGGGAAAAAAGTGCACCAGGCCAGGGTCAGAATCGAAAAAGACGAGAACGTCTGGCAGCTGCAGATCAAGGCCGAAGATTTTGCCCTGGGCTCAGTCAAGACCCCCAAGGTGGACATGAAGCTCGAGGAGGGGGAGGACCCGGATGCCAGGTTCCTGGAGAAGGTGTACCTGCTCGAGGTCGCCCAGGAGGTGGTGGACGACCTCTTTCAGCTCTTTCTGAGCAAGAGGTTCGGGCCTGAGTGGGAGCGTGAAATGGCAGCGATCAGGGAGTGGATCAGGACCTGATCAGGGCTGCAGAGGGCTGATAAGGCTCGTGCAGGGCACGAGGGAGTCACGGCCCTAGCCGTAGAGGTACCTGGAGTAGGTGGTCTTCTGCCCCAGGAGGTCATCGATCTTTTTCTGCACTTCCTGCCGCTGGGGGTTGTTGAACCAGGCATCCCATTTCTCCTTGGACTTCCAGGTGCTGATGACCAGGTACTCTTCCGGGCTGTCCAGGTTGCGGAGTGTTTCACCGGAGATGTATCCAGGCTGGGATGTGGCCAGAGCCCGGAGCTGGAGCAGGAAGGGCCGAAGTTGGTCCTGCTTGTCCTTGGGCACCTTTCGAGTGATGATGATCTTGATTTCCATGGTCGGCTCCAGAGATTCGCTTTGTTCAAGCGGAGGATCCGGTGAAACGCGTCTGGTCCTTTGTGTGCAGCTTCAGGGTATTGCCGGACAAAAAGCTTGTCAATCTGGTTTTGAGGCCGATCTTTCCCATGCACCGTCGACGAGCAGCGGTGGGCGCCTGTTGCGTTCACGGATCCAGTTCATGGCCCGAAAGACCGTTCTGCGGCGGACCAGGGATCGCTCCAGGGCGAACTTGCCGGGAAAGTTGGTCATCATGATCCCGATCAAAATGGTCAGCAGACCCTGCCCGGGCAGGATGAGCATGGCCATCCCAGCCAGGATGAAACAGATTCCGATCAGGTTCTTGAGAATGACCCAAACACCGACCCTGGGGGGGCCGGGTTGTTTTCGAATCGGCCGCCTCTTCTCGGACAGAAAGTAATCGGCTGGAATACGGATGACCAGAAAAGGAATCAGGACCAGACTGAGCAGGAACGTCAGCACCGAGATGCTCCCCAGCCACCAGAGCAGGCCTGAAGGGTCCTGGAGCAGGAAATCCGTCATGGCACATACATAGCCATGTCGGACAAGGGGGTCAATGCGTTGCCCTGAATCGAACGCAGCGGAGACACAGATGAGCGCGAGCCGCACCTGCAGGCGATGCGGGTCATGCTGCACCCGGCATGCCCCGACCCTCCACCATGGGGATGAAGCCCTGTACCGTCAGGGCCTCGTGCGCAAGGAGCACCTGGTGACCATGCGCAAGGGAGAGTGGGTCTATGACAACGTCCGCGACGTGCTCATGCTCCTGGACACCGAGATGATCAGGGTTCGACATGGCCACGAGCACAAGGGCTGTCTCTTTCTGGATCACGACCGGGCGGCATGTTCGGTGTACGAGCACAGGCCGCTGGAATGCAGGGCCATGAAGTGCTGGGATCTCAGGGACATTCTGGACCTCTATCCCAGGGACAGGCTGACCAGATGGGATCTTGTCCCGGCTGAGTCCGCCCTGGGCCAGATCATGGCCGACCATGAAAGCCAGTGTGGCTATGACCGGGTGGCCTCCATCTGCGACAGGCTCCAGGAGCACGATGACCGGGAGCTGGTCGGTGAGCTGGGGGACATGGTCAAGGCCGACCAGTCTTTCCGGTCTGCCCTCCAGGAGCGGACTGGAGCCGACGAGCACACCTTGAACTTCATCTTTGGCCGCCCATTGCCCCAGACGCTGCCCCTGTTCGGATTCAGGGCGGAGCTTGGGGAGCACGGCGCGGTGACATTCAGACCGGAGTCCATGTCCAGGTCGCGATTGCTGCGGGTGGAGCAGTTGCGCCGGTCAGCCATGTAGCCTTTCAGTCCATCCCTGTTCGCAGTGACCTGGAAGCTGAGTCCACAGCAGCTGATCCAGCTCTTGGGCCATGCGTCCATACAGGCCTCCCTGACCCGGAAATGGACCGACAAGGTCCTGTCTCAATGTCTGCAGCTCATCCGCCCCTGTTGATGCCGGGGCTCCCTTGCGGCGCAGGGCCAGCTTCTTCTCTTCTGCCAGGTAGGTGCAGATCATGTCCTGAAATTGCCGGGCCATGGCCATGATGGTCCCGGCCCGATGCCTGAGCAAGGATGTGGTGCCCTCAGAAGGTGGAAGCTCCAGAATCTGATTGACCAGGGCCAGAAGAGTGTTCAGGGCAAACCCGGGAATGCCGCGCTTCCAGCCGAGGAGCCACGGAGAGCGCCAGCAGAGCAGGAAGTGAGACTGGCCAAGGGTGGCGACCTCATCGAGGATCTGCCTGATCGAGGTCAGAACAGGGGCGTCCCAGGCCGGGACCGTCCCCTGCAGGCTCCATTCAGGCACTGGGACCGCTTGACAGGCGGTCTCCAGGTAGGGCGCCAGGAGCTGGACCAGACAGGCATTGGCCTGGGGAGAATTGGGCGATTCCAGATGAGCATAGCTGAGCAGAAACCGGCCCTGTCCACAACGTCCCTGGAGGATACAGGGATCGTTGAGAATGAGCTCTGGATTGAGATTGATCCCGTAGACGCCTTCCCACCAGGTCAGCTCGTCCCTGGTCATGTCCCCGGCAGGCAGGTCGGCCACCCAGAAATCTGAACAGGGCGGACCATAGCGGGCAACGACACGAACCAGGTGGCCGTTGCCGGGTTGAAACTGCGACGGCCACCAGACCGGGGCCTGGATGGCCGTGCCCGCGCCGGTGGACTCCAGGAGGCTTCCTGGTTGAAGGGTCAGCCCGATGTGGCCGCTGAAATTGGGCAGCCGATCGGGCATGGGTTTTCGCTTCCAGGGGCACAACCCGAGTCCGCCCGGTTCGGCCTGCGGGCTCAGGGCCAGGCCGGCCCCTCCGCAGAAGCCGACATAGTCTCCCCCGCAGCGGACAAAGGTCTTGACGGCCTTGATGCCCCTGGGCCCCAGAGCCCTGGCCTTTCTGGAGGCGAAGCCTCCAGGGACCATGAGCACCTTGGGCGGGTCTGAACCCAGAAGGTCCTCTTCGATCTCGGCCGCTTTGACCATCCTGAAGGGCACGCCCAGGAAACTCAGGGCTCTGAAGAGCATGATCCCCCAGAGAAGGGACTCGTCCCAGAGCACGGCGACTGGAGGGGCATGAGGCGCGGCCGGGCCGGCTGGCCATGAGCTGTCATGCATGACGGCCAGGATAGCAGAGATCAGGGGGGAAGCCAAACCAGGGAGCTCCCGCCCCCTGGTCAGCTCCGGTCATGACCCTGGAGCTCAGGGCTCGGTTGCAAAGTTCTTGCGGATCGAGGAGGCGTCTTCAGCCGTATCATTGTCCCCGGAGGGATCGGTGAAGGCGTCGTTGAGCTTTTGTATGTAGGTGTTGGTGTCTTCGATGACCCGGGCCAGGCGCTTTTCAGTGGCCTTGCTCCATCCACTGGGATTGCGCTTCAACAGCGGACGCCACCAGCGGGTGTTTCGGCGAAAGGCCTGGACATAGTTCTGCCTCTGATCCCTGTTCTTGATCTCCGGGGCGATCTTGGCGATCAGCCGCCTGGCCAGGAAACCGCGAAGGGAAAAGTGCCCCCAGGCCAGGACAAGGACCACGATGGCAGTTCCGATCTGAGTTGTCAGGCTGGTCCCGATGGACCCGAAAAACGAGCCCACGGCGCCGGTCACGGTCCAGGCGTCGCTCTTGATGCAGAGGATCAGGAAGATGATGACGATCAGCCCGGCGAGGGTCCCCTCGGCCAGGAGCACCTGGCGTCGCCAGCGGTCGATGAAGGATCTGACCGTGGACACGATGTCCCGGCGGATCTTTTCGGCGGTGTGTTCCAGGGTGCCGACGATGCGATAGGCCCGTTCCACCTTGACGTGCTCGATGCGTCGGGTGATCTCCCCCAGGTCGATGTCCCGTTTTCTCTTGTACCTGGCCCTGAGCTCTTCATTCTGGATGGGGGCGGCGACCTTTTCGTCATAGATGCTGAAATATTCGCCGGCTGTCAGGCCCTGCTCGGCCAGGGCCCTCTGCCAGGCCGCAAAGACCTGCTCCGGGTTGTCCTCCTGGGCGGTGACGTCGATCTGATTCAGGATGTACAGGAACTTGGTCCTGTCCCGCCTTTTGAGGGTCGCTCCCACCAGGTGCTTGAGGGTGTCCCGCATCGAGCCGGGTTCTGGGTGCCGGGCATCGAAAAAGATGAGCACCAGATCGGAGAGATCAATGATCCGGTCAGTGATGCGCAGGGTTGACGTCCGCTGGGCATCGGCATCGAAGCCAGGGGAGTCGATGAGGATCTTGCCCCGCAGCTTTTCGCTGGGACAGGTCTTGAGCTGGAGGAAGGAGTCAACATGCTTGCCCTCCCCAGGAGCCACGGTTTCAATGGCCTGGCCAATGCCGTACAGGGGGAAGCGGGGGTCAGAGTCGAGGGCCACTCCGGGCAGGACATGGACACCTTTGTCCGCAGTGTAGCTCATGACGGTGAACTTGTCGTCCACAGCCTGATTCCCGGTGGCCTGAAGCTTGTAGTCGAGATAGGAGTTGATGAACGTGGACTTGCCGGAGGAATAGGTCCCCAGAATGGAGATCAGCGGCCACCATGGCGTTCGAATGGCATAGGACTCGTTGTGATTGAAGTAGCCAAGCCCCCTGCTGATCTGGTCCAACTGGCGAAAGCTCCCGACAACCTCCTGGAGGACCGGATTTTCCTGCTCGAGGTGTTGTTCCAGCTTCCGCAACAGGTCCTTTGTCTGCGCATCTTCGGTCATGGGCTGTCTCCTCTGGTCTCGGAAGGTTTTTTCGCGTTCACGAGCTGGCCAGCACCCATCAAGGCTGGAGTCAGGATCCGGGCTCGACCTTGATCTCCTGCCCGGGGTAGATCGGCTCGTTCGGTCCGAGGTTGTTCCAGCGTCTGATCTGATCAGCGGTGATGTCGTACTGCAGACCGATGCGGAAGAGATTTTCCCCTTCCTGGACTGTATGGGTTCTGACGTTCTGGGCCCCGGATGAGGCTGTCTCTTGGGGTGAAGATCGACTGCTGCTCAAGAGCTTCTGCTGTCTGTTCTCCAGCCTGGCGATGCTCTGCCTGGCCTGGCTCTTGAATGATTCAAGATCGGTCTGCATGGCCTGGAGCTGCTCCAGGACCTGGTCCAGATCGTTTTCAGCGCCAGCCTGGGCCACGCTCTGCCTCAGGTCCTCCTGGTCCTGGGCCAGTCTGGCCATCTTGTCCTCCATCTCCTGAATCCTTTCCGAGACCATCTTCAGGGTCGAGTGGATGTCAGACTGCGGTGAATCGTCCCCTCCGGCAAAGATGAGGATGAGCAGGATGAGCAGAAAGGCCCCTCCAATGATCCAGGGGAGGTACTTGTGCAGAAATTCAGGAACCGGCAGCTGGAAGCGCGGGGTCCTTCGGGAGGCTTTGGGCCGATGAGGGGAGTCGTCCAGGTCTTCAAAGTCGTCGATGAATGTTTTTCGGTCAACCATAGCCTTCATCCTCTTCAGGTTTGCGAACAGGACCAGTTTCGGAACAGCTCATACAGATCGATCATTGTGCACAATACCACATTGGATGAGGAAAGTAAATCGAATCAGCCACTCCTGAAGGCAAAGTTCACAAAGTCCGGTTCAGTAATGGCTTGATTTGTTGTCATGTCTCGGGCATGGGTAGGCGGGGGCCATGCTGCAGCCAGGGCAGCAGTCAGGCTGCAGCATGGCCGAGGGGAAAAGGGTTCGGATATCTTCATTCACCAACGGCATCTCCCCGGCCTGGGGGTGGGCTGCAGGATGACCATGGCTGATACGGACAGGCACCAGACGATCGAGGCCCTTCTGCTGGAGCTGGACGTCTACGCCCAAAAGGGCAAGTGGGACCAGGCGGGAAGGACCATGGCCCAGATCAGGCACCAGGCCGGACTCCTGGCTGCCCGGAATGATGAGCTGGCCAACGAGAACGAGAGCCTGCGCAGGGAGCTGGGCAAGCTCTCAGCCATGAAAGCCAGGCTTGACAAGAGCCTGCAGAAGACGGTCATTGACTACAGGGCCAGCATCGACACCTTCTACAGGATCAAGCGCGATATCGAAATCATCCAGAAGATGCGCTCCATGCGCGAGCTGCCGACGATCCTCGGCCAGGTCCGTTCCTGCCTGGATGTCCAGGAGGTCAGCCTCCTGCTGGAAAGAGAGCGATTCCAGGGTTTTCTCCCCAAGGGCATCCTGACCCTGACCGAGAGCAACCTGCTCGAGGTCAGCGACTTTCTGCAGCTGGAAAAAAAAGGGCCAGCCCCGTTTCTCGGTCTGACCCGGGAGCTTCCGCACATTGCCGAGTTCCTGAACGGAGTTCAGGCCAGGGACCGGGATGCTCTGCTCCAGGGGTCCTGCTTCGTCTATCCACTCATCGACAAGTACGAGCCGGAGAGGATGGTCGGCCTGCTGTGCCTCTTCGACTCCGATCCCGAGCGCTACTCACCTGAAAAAGCCACCGATTTCTTGGAGCATTTCGGCTATATCCTCGGGTGCACCCTGATTTCGGTCTGGGAGCACCAGCGACTGGACCGGGAAAAGGTCATCGACGCCCTGACCGGGGCCTACAACAGGGAGTATCTCAAGCGCCACGCCCCGAGGATCCTTGATTTTGCCCAGCGGAAGCATTTCCCCATCAGCCTGCTCTTCATCGACCTGGACGGGTTCAAGGCGGTCAACGACACCCTGGGGCACAAGGCCGGGGACGGGCTGCTCAGGGCAGTGGTCCGGGCGGTCAAGTCCATCATCCGCCGTTACGACATTTTTGTCCGCATGGGCGGGGACGAGTTCGTGATTCTGCTTCCAGACACCGATCACGACAGCGGGTCGTCGTTCGGGGAGCGTGTCTTCAGGGCCATCTCAGCCATTTCCGTGGCCGAGTGCACCGGCCTGGAGACCGAGCTGACGATTTCAGCCTCCATTGGCGTGGCTGAGCTGGAAGCCGGGGAGTCGCTCCAGGATCTGATCAAAAAGGCCGACAGCCGAATGTACGAGGTCAAACGCCGGAAAAAGTGAGGACCTGGCTACTCCTGGCCCGGTTTCTCCGCGCTGCCCTTGGTTCCGGCGTTCTTTGTCCCGTTGGCCTTGGCCTGCTGAGCATGCCGGTTGAGGTCAAACTTGCCGTACTTGATGTAGCCCAGGACATTGTTCAGGCGGGCGTCCGCCTCGTTCTCCACCGGAATGACGTTGCCGTCGATCAGGGGCTGGAGGTGCTTGGCCAGCTCCGTGGCCCCGCCACCGGTCAGGATGATGGCGTCCAGGTCCCACTCAGATTCCCAGAGGCGGTTGATGTCGTCGGCGATGGACCCGGCGTAGTGGGCGTAGACTTTGTCCCGCAGGGTGGAGATGGTGTACTCCTTGCCCTTGATGCGGATCGAGCCTGAGCGGACAGCTTCGTAGAGCCGGTACAGCTCCACCGTGACGCCGCTGCGCTGCCTGAGCTTGCTGGCGATGGCCGTGAAGCACTTGGAGATGCCGGTGTCCACCGTGGCGCTGCCCCGCTCGATGTATCGGAAGCGATCCAGGATGATGAAGTCTGTGGTCCGAAAGCCGATGTCCACGATGCCGACTTTCTGCTTGGTGAGCTGACGGTTGACGATGTGTCCGGTGCTGTCCATGAGCAGGTTGAAGAAGGAGCCCATGGGCTGGGGCACGAGCTTGACACTGGCGATGTGCATGATCTTGGAGGCTGATTTGCCGCTGCGATTGTACGTGGTCAGGTTGTGCGTCCCAGTGAGCTGATCCCGGAATTTTTTCGAGTCTCTCTTGAAGTAGGTCACGGGGAGCCCGGAGACCACATGCAGGCTGACGTTGTCCCCGGCGCAGGCAGAGGTGGCCGTCAAGGCCAGGACTTTGAGATGGTTGGCGATGAGCTTGGACTGATCCAGGGTGAATTCACGCACAGTGGACTGTTTTTCAGCCAGGTCGCCCACAAAATAGGGCTCGTCCTCGATCTTGATGTGCAGGTTCCTGTCCTGGCTCAGATCTTCAAACTCTGTCTGGAACTGGATATCGGCCTGCTCCCCGATCAGAGACTTGAAGATCACATTCTCCTGTCCATTGCTGGCTTTGGTGAAGCCAAAGCCGACGTCGATGCCGATCACATCCATGGATGCCTCCCTTTTCAGCTTGGCCTCAGGAGCCAAGCCCGTATGAAACTCGACTCCCGGGAAAGACCTGACCGCTTTTCTGCGATCAACGTGGCCGAGCCGAAATCCTCTTCCTCAGGTCAGGAATCGTTTCTCCCCTCAACCATCCACCTGTCAGCCCTGCCAGAGGCCGGGCTGACAGGTGAGTGTTATCCCAAGTCTCAGCCCTCTGTAAACAGGTTCTCCAGGGCCTGTTCGATAGTGGGGAATGAAAAGTCAAAACCGGCCTTTTCCAGGGCCCTGGGGACAACCGGAGCCCCCTTGAGCAGCATCTGGGCCAGCTCCCCATAGACCATCTTGAGCACAGGGCCGGGGACCGGAAACAGGGACGGCCTCTTCAGGGCCCGGGCCAAGGCTCTGGTGAACTCCCCGTTGGAGATCTGCTCCGGGGCGCACATGTTCACCGGGCCGGAGAGCGCTGCGGTCTGCGCAGCAAAGGCAATGGCCCTGACCAGGTCCTGGATGTGAATCCAGGGAAAGGCCTGCCTGCCGTTCCCGACCCGGCCGCCCAGACCCTTGGAGAAGACAGGGAGCAGGTTTTCGATCACCCCGCCGCCCCGGCCCAGGACCGGGGCAAACCTGGCCACGACCACCCTTGATCCGAGCTGGGCCGCTTTTTCGGCCTCCCTCTGCCATTCGCCGCAAATACGGGCCAGAAAGGAGCTCCCCTGAGGGCTGTCTTCAGTCATGGGCGATTTTGACTCCAGGGGGTAGTAGCCCACGGCGTTGGCGTTGATCAGGACCGGCTTGGCGTGCGGACCGTTCTCAATGGCCTGGACCGCCATGCGGGTCGGCTGGATTCGGGTCTGCAGGAGAGCGTTTTTGACCTGGGGCGTCCAGCGGGTCATGATGTTCTTGCCCACCAGATTGACGATGACCTCCGCCTCTCCGGCCCGGTCCTGCCAATCACCGGGCTGGAGGGGATCCCCCTGGTGCCAGGAACAGGACCGGGGAAAGAGGTTCTTCTGGGCGGGATCCCGGATGAGAACCTCGACGTCGTGCTGTTCATCGAGCAGGAAGGGGATGAGGGCCTGGCCGACAAATCCGGTTCCACCAAGGATAAAAAAGCGCATGATCCCTCCGTATCCGGAAAACCGAAATGACCATCCAGTCAGGATGAGTGCTTCCGCGACCTCTCTTCGTCCCTGAGGACACTCAGGGCGACCTCAAAATCATAGAGGGCCATGGGGTCCTGGGGGCCCCTGCCCTTGAACATCTGGGAGGCCTTTTTGGCGGCTTCATAGGTGATCCAGCCATGCTCCTCCCACAGAGAGGGGTCGTCTGGGTGGTCCAGCCGGAACTCAACGATGCCGTCGTTGTCCCGGACGTACATCCTGAGCTGCTTGTTGGCCGGGTAGGGGTAGTAATAGAGGCCTTTACCGTCCTTCATGAGTGATCCTCTTCTGACATGGTTGGGAGCTGTGTTCGTGGTCTGGGTGGGCTTCGTGCCGCTGGGGCCAGGCATTGATGACGGCATTGACCAGGGTGGCCAGGGGGATGGCGAAGAAGACCCCCCAGAAGCCCCAGATGCCGCCAAAAACGAGGATGCCGACAATGATGGCCAAAGGGTGGAGCTTGACGATTTCAGACAGGAGCAGAGGCACCAGAAGGTTGCCGTCGAGAATCTGGATGATGATGTAGGTGATGATCACGTAGGCGAAGTGGGCGTCCCATCCCCATTGAAAATAGGCCACCAGGGCGACGGGGATGGTCATCACCGTGGCGCCCACATAGGGCACGATGACCGAGATGCCCACCAGAAAGCTGAGGAGCAGGGCAAACTTGAGCCCGAGGATGAGAAAGCTGATGTAGCTCACGACCCAGACGATGAAGATCTCCCAGATCTTGCCCTGAATGAACTTGGCCGTCTTCTGGTTGACCTCTTTCCAGACCGTGTTGGCCAGATCCCTTTTCTGGGGCAGAAACTTGATCACGAAGCCCATGATCTTGTCTTTGTCCTTGAGAAAGAAGTAGACCATGATCGGGACCAGGACCATGTAGATGACGGCATTGATCAGCCCCCGGACCGAGGCGATGGACAGGGAGAGCACGTTCTTGCCCAACCGTCCGACCTGGGTGCCGATGGTGTCGATGATCGTGTTCACCTGTTCCTGGTTGATGAGCTCCGGGTATTTCTCGGGCAGGAGCAGGAGCTGTTCCTGCCAGGAGGTGATCATGTTCGGCAGTTCCTGGAGGAACTGGGCGATCTGTCTGGTCATCAGGGGCACCAGGCCGAGCATGAGAAAAAAGAAGGCCAGGAGAAAGATGATGAAGACGATGTTCACGGCCAGGATTCTGGGCATTCTTCGGCATTCGAGTGGTCTGACCAGACCCTCCAGGAGGTAGGCCAGGACCAGGCCGGCGATGACCGGGGTCAGCACCTGACCCAGGGTCATGATGACGAGGATGATGATGGCCAGAAAGAAGAGAAAGAAGACCACCTGGGGATCGGACAGGTAGTGTCTCAGCCATTTGGTGATGATGTCCATTTCAGATCACCCCCTCCAGGGGTCCCCCGGGGGCTCCGAGGCTGTCGACCCGCCTCTCTGTCTCCGGGTCGGACTCCAGCGGAGGAGCGTGATATGTTTTCAGTCTGGCGTCAACGAGCACGGCCGGGTGGCATCCCCAGTGCTTGCAGTGATAAAAGCTGTTCAGGCCGTAGATGTCGGTGGCGGGATCGGACCGGGTGAAGGTCACCCAGAGGAAGTCGTCCCAGGTCCTGGAGGTGAACTCGCTGTCGTCGGCCAAGACGATGAGGGGAAAGCCCTCCAGGCCGCCGAGCTCTGCAAGCTGGGCGCAGACGGATTCCAGCCCGGGGTCGGCGGCGTCCCTGGGCATCTCGTGTCTGGGACCCTGGAGGACGAGGATCCCCGGGGCCAGAACTCTGGGGTTTGACGTCGTCCCGGGCCATTTGAGCCGGGGCAGAGCAGTCTGGAGGCGTCGTTTTGGCTCTCCGGCTGCGGCAATGATGACCTTGGAGCCCTGATTGAGGCTGATGCCGGAGTAGTCCAGGGTGTCCATGGTCGTCCGGGTGATGAAGTGCAGATCCCGGGTCCAGTCCACTCTCTCCAGGAGGTGGTGGAAAAAGTCCGGGATGTTTCTGGCTGAGACAAAGGGGTCGTCTTCCCGGGCAATGATGAGCACGTACTTGGACAAAGCGGTCTGGGTGTTGCCCAGCAGGGCATGGGCATTGGTCATCAGCTCCTGGGGGATCCGCTCGCTGGAGAAGGGAACGTAGCGCTCGCTGCCGATGGCCAGCAGCAGGGGGTGAACCCCGGCCTGGTCCACAGCATTGACCTCGTGCACCCCCTCAAAGACCTGGGGCACGAGGGGGCCGGTGAGGTCGTGGATGAACTCACCCAGCACGGAGTCTTCCTGGGGAGGCCGTCCGACGGTGGTGAAAGGCCAGACAGCGTCCCTGCGGTGCAGGACCCTGTCCACAGTCAGAACTGGGAAGTCGTGGACCAGGCTGTAGTACCCCAGGTGATCGCCAAAGGGCCCTTCCGGCAGGTTGTGCTCGGGATAGACATGCCCGGAGATGCAGAAGTCGGCCTCAGCCGGGACCGGGAGCCCGTTGCCGGTTTGGGTGACGGCGATTCGGTGCCCGCCGAGCATCCCGGCGAAGGCCAGCTCGGGCATGCCCTGGGGCAGGGGCATGACAGCGGCCAGGGTCATGGCCGGGGGGCCGCCGATGAAGACGTTGACCGCAAGTGGCCTGTGCCTGGCCAGGGCCTGGGCGTGGTGGTGGCCGATTCCCCGATGGATCTGGTAGTGGAGCCCCACTTCAGTGTTCAGGCTGAAGTCGTTCCCGCTCAGCTGGATGCGGTACATGCCCAGGTTGGAGGCCCGAAAACCGGGACGGTCCGGATCTTCCGAATAGACCTGGGGCAGGGTCACATAGGCCCCGCCGTCCTGTGGCCAGGAGATGAGCTGAGGCAGGTTGGAGACACAGGTCTCCTGCTGGGTCACGGCCGCGGCCCCAACCCGCCTGGGCCTGGTTCTCCAGAGCAGAGACGGCAGTTTGGGCACCAGCAGGGGGTGCCTGAAGAGCTCCAGGGGATCGGCTTTGATCTTGACCAGGTTCTGGAGGACCGGGATGGTGTCCTTGAAGATGGCCTGGAGGCGGTCCCTGGTTCCGAAGAGGTTGCCGGCCATGGGGAAGGGCGTGCCCCTGACCCTGGTGAAGAGCAGGGCAGGTCCCCCGGCCTGGAAGACCCTCCGCTGAATGGCCCCGACCTCGAGATGGGGGTCCACCGGGACATCGATCCTGATCAGGTCGTTCCTGGCTTCGAGATCCCGGAGGCAGTGGGAGAGAGTGCGGTAGCCCATAGCTCAGCGAAAGGTGATGTCGATATGGTCGCGATCCAAGGTGCCGGCCAGTTTTTTCCGGAGCCATTTCTTGAACCAGCCGCGGCTTGCGGGGATCAGAAGGAGCAGCCCGGCCGCGTCGGTGATGAACCCCGGGGTCAGGAGAACCACGCCGGCCAGGAAGATGATCAGGGCATCGACCATTTCTTCAGCCGGCATGACCCCCTGATCCAGGCTGGCCCGGATCTGGAGGAGCGTCCGCGTTCCCTCCATCCGGGCGAGAAAGGCTCCGGCAAAGGCGGTCAGAATGATGACGATGATCGTGTTCAGGGCCCCGATGGATCCGCCGAGCTTGATGAAGACGTAAATCTCGGCCACGGGGATGAGGGTGAAGGCCAGGAGCAGTTTGAAGAGCATGGATTCTCCGCGGAGCTGGATTTCACCCGCAGGCCCGGCTGAAATCTCATGGTTCCTTGTCATTTTTCAGAGCCAGATTCTCTGATTGCAGCGGCCTCGAGCAGCGGGGCTGCCGGAATCAGAGAGGGATGATGCCTTTGATCGCGGCTGCAGCTTCGTAGACCGCAATGACCTCGTCGCTGGACGAGACTTCACAATTGGCCGTAACGCTGATATAGCGGCCATGTCTGGAAGGACGGGTGGAGATCTCATCCCGTTCTTCAAACAGGTCGAGAACGCTTTCAACCTTGTCTTTGGCCACGATGAATTTGAAGGTGTATGTTCCGGGCCAGTGGTGGTGCTGGTCCAGCAACTCTTTGAAATGCTTCGTCTTGTCTCCAACGGACTTCATGGCTGATGCTCTCCGGCTCACGCCTGGGACCGGCGCGGCCTCAGGCTGCATTGGCTGTTATCGGATCAAACCGCGGCAACCCTCTGCGTCTGAAGGAAGAAGGTCCGCTCTCGTCTTCGGGTGGGCTTCGACCCAGGGTCGGCCGCCATTGCGGCGGGCGGTCAAGGGCCCAGGAGGAAGACTCCCTCATGTGTTCGCAAGGACCATGACTCCCTGCGATCTGACACTATAGGATATCCTCCTGGAGTTTGGCAACGTCACCAACACCGTCCTGAACGAGGCACATCCATGAACGATCATGTCCAGAGGATTGCCAGGAACGCCTCGGTCATCGCTGCCGCCACCCTGCTGAGCCGGGTGCTCGGCTTTGTCCGGGACGTGATCATCGCCTTTGCTCTGGGCGCAGGACCGCTGGCCGACGCCTTCTTTGTCGCCTTTCGCATTCCCAACGTCCTCCGCCGCCTGTTTGCCGAAGGGTCCCTGACCATGGCCTTCGTCCCTGTTTTCACCAGGATCCGTCAGCATCAGGGCGATCAGGCCGCCTTTGTCCTGGCCAGGTCCACCCTGGTCTGGCTGGTGATCATTCTGGGCACGATCGTCCTCGCGGTCCTGGCCGGGGCCAGGCCGCTGACCATGGCCATCGCCCCCGGGTTCCTCAAGGACCCGGAGATCTTTGCTCAGACCGTGACCCTGGTTCGGATCTGTTTCCCTTACATTGTCTTCATTTCCGGGGTGGCCCTGTGCATGGGCGTGCTCAACTCCATGGGCCATTTCCTCGGCCCGGCCCTGGCTCCGTGCGTTCTCAATGTCGTCTTGATCCTCTCGGCCCTCTTCGGGGTCTGGTCGGGGATCGACGTCTCCCTGGCCCTTGCCGTGGGGGTGCTCCTGGCCGGCCTGGGCCAGTGGCTGCTGCAGCAGCCGTTCCTGCGCCGGCAGCAGTTTGCCTGGCGGGGTGAATGGTCGCTGTCCAATCAAGGCGTGAAGCGGGTCGGGCGACTCCTTCTGCCCACAGTGCTCGGAGCTGCGGTCTACCAGCTGAACATCGTCCTGAACACGGTCCTGGCATCATTTCTGCCTCGGGGCAGCATCTCCTTCCTCTACTACGCAGACCGGCTGGTCCAGTTCCCCCTGGGGGTCTTCGGTGTGGCCCTGAGTACGGCGGCCTTGCCCAGTCTGGCCTCCCTGGTGGCTCAGGGCAGGAATGACGATTTTGCAGCCACGCTGAACGCGACCCTGGGCCTGACCCTGTTCATCAGCCTCCCGGCCATGGCCGGGCTGATTGGCCTGAGCGAGCCCCTGGTGCAGGTGCTCTTTGTTCGCGGCGCTTTTGATGCCCAGGCGGCCCAGGCCACGGCATGGGCCCTTGTGGGGTACAGTGTCGGCCTGCCTGCCTTTTCCATGGTCCGATCTCTGGTCTCAGCCTATTACGCCCTGGAGGACACCAGGACCCCGGTGATCGTGGCCTCGGTCTGCCTGATCCTCAACCTCGGACTGGGGCTCGCCCTGATGCAGTCCATCAGGCATGTCGGGCTGGCCCTGGCTGTGTCAGCAGCTTCCTGGGCCAACATCGTCCTTCTGGGAAGGCTGCTGCGCCGGAAGCTTGGAGCCTGGCTGGAGCTCACGCGAGGGCAGGGGATCATGCTCGGCCTGAGCGCGGTTCTGGGCCTTGGATGCAGTCTGACCGCGCACTGGGGCTGGCCGGCCCTGCTGGGGATTCCCCTGTGGGCCGCAGGGTATGTCTTTGCAGCCAGGCTCTTCGGCCTGAAGGAGGCTGAGACGTTCACCCTGGCCGTGAGCAGGCGGTTGAAGAAGGTTTGATGGCCGAGGTGACCATCAGGTCGTGACCTCCTGCAGGAGACCTTTTTGACGCGCATCGACACCCCCCTGGACGGAGCAGCCGGGAGTCAAGGCCATTTCATACCGCGTCCAGCATGATGACTGACGAATCCGTGCGAAAAAGAAGGGACCGTTTCCCCAGAGGGCTGACCCAGCCGGAGAAGGGATATCGTTTTGGGGCCGATCCCCTGCTGCTGGCATCGTATGTCTGGCCCAGATCCGGGGAGAGCGTTCTGGATCTGGGGACCGGCTGCGGCGTGGCTGGTCTGGCCCTGCTGCTGCGCAACCCGGGGGTCAGCGTCACCGGGGTGGACATCTCGGCCGACATGATCGAGTGCGCCAGAGCCAATGCCGCCCTTCTGGGGCTGCAGGATCGATTCTTTCCGCACTGCCTGGATGTCCTCGATCTTCGAAGGGCCCCTGAGATCCGGGCCGAAGCCTTTGATCGGGTCATGCTCAACCCCCCGTATCGCCGCCCCGGACATGGCCGGGAGCCTCTGGACACGAACCGGAGAGAGTCGCGCTTTGAACACCTGGCCACCCTGCAGGACTTTCTTCAGGCCGGGGCCTATGGATTGAAGAACAGGGGCCTGTTGACATTGGTCCATTTGGGGGCAAGACTTGGCTCCGTTTTCCAGGCTGCCGCATCCGTCCGGCTGGAGGTCCAGAGAATGCGCTGCGTCCACAGCTCGCAGCTCTCTGGGGCCAGGCTGGTGCTCATTCAGGCCCGGAAGAACGGCAAGCCGGGCCTTGAGATCGATCCGCCCCTGGTCCTCCATGAACGCAGCCATGACGGTCAGTCCAGGATGAGTCGGCAGGCCCTGGACTTCTGCCCTTTTCTGGGCTGCAACCCGTGATGCCTTCAGACCGAGGAGCGAAAGAGCATGAAGCTGAGATTGCAAGAGCATGGATTGACCAATGTGGGCGATATCTTCTGGAACCTGTCCACCCCGGCCCTGTACGAGCAGATCGTGCAGCGCAGGGAGGGCAAGGTCGCCCATCTGGGACCCCTGGTGGTCAGGACCGGGAGCTACACCGGCCGGTCTCCGGACGACAAGTTCATTGTCAGAGAAAAGAGTTCCGAGGATCAGATCTGGTGGGGGCCCCAGAACCAGTCTTTTGAGCCGGAGCGGTTCAACCATCTCTACTTGAGGCTCCTGGCCTATCTCCAGGGCAAGTCGATCTTTGTCCAGGACTGCTGTGCCGGTGCGGATGCGGACTACAAGGTCCGGCTGAGAGTGATCACCGAGGAGGCCTGGCACTCCCTTTTCGCCCGCAATCTCTTCATTCAGATCCATGACCGGGACGAGCTCAAGGGCCATGTTCCAGACTTCACGATCATCTGCGCCCCCAAGTTCAAGGCCTTTCCGGACATCGACAAGACCAATTCAGAGGCCTTCATCCTGGTCCATTTCGGCAAACGGCTCATCCTCATCGGCGGGACGAGCTACGCCGGGGAGATCAAGAAGTCGGTCTTCACAGTGCTCAATTACCTCTATCCCCAGCAGTCTGTCCTGGGCATGCATTGCTCGGCCAACATGGGTCAGGCCGGGGACACGGCCCTCTTTTTCGGTCTGTCAGGTACGGGCAAGACCACCCTGTCCACGGTGGAGGACCGCAAGCTCATCGGTGACGACGAACATGGCTGGAACGAGAAGGGCGTTTTCAATTTTGAAGGCGGATGCTATGCCAAAGTGATCCGGCTCTCCAAGGAAGCTGAGCCCGAGATTTACGAATGCACCAGGAAATTCGGGACGGTTCTGGAGAATGTGGCCTTCGACAGCGAGTCCCGCAGGCTGGACCTCAACGATGACAGCCTGACCGAGAACACGCGGGCCGCTTATCCCCTGCCCCACATCCCAAACGCCATCCGCGAAGGTCATGGACCGCATCCGAAGAACATCTTCATGCTGGCTGCCGACGCGTTCGGGGTTCTGCCCCCGGTGTCCAAGCTGACCCCGAATCAGGCCATGTACCATTTCATGTCCGGGTACACGGCCAAGCTGGCCGGGACCGAGAGGGGGGTGACCTCCCCGGTGGCCACTTTTTCCACCTGCTTCGGAGCCCCGTTCATGGCCCTGCACCCCAAAGTCTATGCCGACCTGCTCGGCAGGAAAATCAGGGAGCACGGGGTCAACTGCTGGCTGGTGAACACGGGCTGGACAGGCGGGCCCTACGGACTGGGCCGACGGATGGAGATCCAGTACACCCGGGCCCTGATCAGAGCCGCCCTGGGCGGTGAGCTGGACCATGTGGACACGGTCCAGGAGCCGGTCTTCGGCCTGCATGTTCCTCAGAGCTGCCCCGGAGTGCCCAGGACCATCCTCAACCCCAGGGAGACCTGGGATGACCCCAAGGCCTATGACGACAAAGGCCTCAAGCTGGCCGGGCTGTTCAGGGAGAACTTCAAGGCCTTTGAAGACACCGTGGACGACGAGGTGGTCAAGGCAGGGCCTCGGGTCGGCGCGGCACGAAGGCCCACCGGCCTGAATGATGTGGCCTGACGTTGAGCTCAGGTCCCTGGCGAACAGCTCAGCGACAGGGGAGCAGAGTGATGGGTGAGCGGGGTCGTCCCTGCCGGTATGAAACCCGTCACCTTCACCTTTGAAGTCATCAGGAGGTGCAGTGGAACTCTTTCTGCAGTGCAGAACCGGCCTGAGCGGGGACATGGTCCTGGCGGTCCTGGCCGACCTGGGTCTTGACCTCGAGCCGTTGCAGGACCTCCTGAACCGGGCCGGGCTGGATGTCAGGATCGAATCGAGCAAGGAGCTCCGCAATGGGCTGACCGGGAGAGGGGTCCGGATCCATGCCGGCAGACATCAGCCTTTCAGGCATCTGAGCACCATCCTTGAGCTGGTGGACCAGGCCGGTCTGTCAGCTGAGGTCAAGAGCAGAAGCGGAAAGGCCTTTCAGCGCCTGGCCGAGGTGGAGGCCCATGTCCACGGCCAGAGCCTTGAAGAGGTCCACTTTCACGAGGTCGGGGCAGTGGACACCATCGCGGATGTGGTTGGGACCTTCTGGGGGCTGGAGCAGCTTGGGGTCACCAGGGTCAGCTGCTCAGACCTGCCCTGGTTCGACGGACAGGTCAAGACCGAGCACGGCCTGCTTCCCCTTCCGGCCCCGGCAACAGCAGCCCTGCTCCAGGGCAAGCCGGTCTATCCAACAGCCTTTGACCGGGAAATCATCACCCCGACCGGGGCCCTGATCGTGGACCAGGTGGTCAGCCATTTCCAGCCGGGCCCCCGGGGACGGGTGTCCAGGGTCGGTACCGGCTGGGGGGACATGGACCTTGGAGCCACGCCCAACGGACTGCGGGGGGTTCTCTTCAGCGGTCAAGCCACCGGGCTGGAGCAGATCGTGGTTCTGGAGACCAACATCGACCATTTGACCGGAGAAGAGCTCGGGGATTGCCTGGAGGTCCTGCACAGGGCCGGAGCCCTGGATGTGGTCTACACCCCGGGGGTGATGAAGAAGAACCGGCCGGGGGGGATTCTGCAGGTCCTGTGCCGGCCGGAGCAGGAGCAGGATCTGCTCGAGGCGGTTTTTGCCCACAGCCTGACCCTGGGGGTCAGACGCCAGGATGTGCAGCGGGTTGTCCTGCCGAGGAGGGAGGCCATGCTGGACACTGAGCTGGGGCAGGTCCAGGCCAAGGCCATGGATCTGGGCAGGGAGACAGTGGCCCGCCCCGAGTACGAGGCCCTCAAGGCCCTGTCCGAGAAGACGGGTCGTTCAGTGGCCCAACTGCGGCATCTCCTGGGGGGAGGGTTTGATTTGTCCAGGGGATAGGTCTAGGATGCTGTTCTGGGGTCGGCCAGGCCGCATTGGGGGCAGATGTCCCTGAGCAGGCAGCCCCGGCACTTCGGGTTGCGGGCCTGACACACGTCCCTGCCGTACCAGACCAGGAGGTGATTGATCTCTCCCCAGGCCTGCCGCGGGAAGAGGGGCATCAAATCGAGTTCGATTTTTTTGGGATCTGTAGAGCTGGTCAGCCCGAGTCGGAAGGACAGCCGTCTGACGTGAGTGTCCACGGCAATGCCTTCATGGCGGCCAAAGGCGTTGGAGAGGACGATGTTGGCCGTCTTCCGGGCCACGCCGGGCAGAGAGAGCAACCCCTCCATGGTTTCAGGCACCTGGCCCTGATGCTCTTTGGTGATGCGCCTGGCGGCGGCGACGAGGTTTTTGGCCTTGTTGCGGAAAAAGCCGGTGGACCGGATGACCCCCTCGACCTCTTCCTCGCTGGCTGCAGCCAGAGAGGGGATGGTCGGCCAGCGCCTGAAGAATTCCGGGGTGACCTGATTGACTCTGACGTCGGTGCACTGGGCGGCCAGGACGGTTGAGACCAGCAGCTCCCAGGGCGATGCCCAGTGCAGAGCTCCTTCAGGGGCTGGATAGCGCTCCCGGAGTCTTTTGAGGATGGCTTCGGCCCGGGTCTTCGGGGACATGATCTCTGCTGGATGGTTCATCAATGGCGTCAACACAAGGTGCGTTGCAGGCGACCTGGCAGTTGTACTCCAAAGGCGTCCTGAGGACAAGAGCCACCAGGGCATGACCTGAGCCTCTCTGGGGACGTGTGCTCTCGGTCCTGACAGTCTCTGGAGCGAAGAGAAGACCGTGGGTAGCGGGCAGCCACCCTGGATTCGGCAATCGATCGGCAAGATGCAGGCAGGGAGGCCCAAACCTGTGAGGGACACCCGCGCCGAGGGAGGTGAAGGCGATGTCAGCAGTTCTGGTGTACATGACGGCTGCGAACCGGAGCGAGGCCGAGCAGGTCGGCAAGGCCCTGATCGAGTCCAGGCTGGCCGCCTGCGTGAACATCCTGGACAGCATGCAGGCCATGTTCTGGTGGGGCGGACAGGTGGAAAAGGACAGCGAGACCGTGCTCCTGGCCAAGACCAGGGTCGGGCTGGTGGGCCGGCTCAACGCCAAGGTGGCCGAGGTTCACAGTTACGAAACCCCGTGTGTCGTGGCTGTGCCGATCATTGACGGGAACCCGGAATTTCTGCAGTGGATCCATGACGAGACAGCAGATGGCTGATCAGGCCCGGACGTACCATATCCTGACCTTTGGCTGCCAGATGAACGTCTGCGATTCCAACTGGCTGAGCCAGGCCCTTGAAGCCAGAGGATGGCGGGCGGCCCCGGAGGGAGCTGCAGAGGTGATTCTGATCAACACCTGCAGTGTCAGGGAGAAACCGGAGCAGAAGGTCTACAGTCTCCTCGGGCGGCTGGCCTCGCTGCGACAGGACGCCCTTGTGGTCGGAGTGGGTGGATGCGTGGCCCAGCAGGTGGGGACCGGATTCTGGGAACGCTTCCCGCAGGTTCGGCTCGTGTTCGGGACCGACAACGTTTCCCTGGTGCCGGACAGCCTGGAGCAGGTCCTGGAGGACCCGGGTCTGCGGATCAGCCTGCTGGATTTCATGGACCACTATCCGGAGCGGGACAACGTGTGGAGAGACGGTCCTCAACCGGCCCAGGCCTTTGTGAACATCATGCAGGGCTGCGACAACTTCTGCACCTACTGCATCGTTCCCCACACCAGGGGGCGGCAGAAATCCCGCCGGAGCCCGGCTGTGCTTCAGGAATGCCGTGATCTGGTCCAGGCCGGCGTCAAAGAGATCACCCTGCTGGGGCAGAACGTGAACAGCTACGGTCAGGACCGCTTCGGTGACGGGGTGAGCTTCCCGCAGCTTGTGCACAGGGTCTGTTCCATTCCCGGACTGGAGCGGGTCAGGTTCACCACCTCGCATCCCAAGGACATCGACCTGGAACTCATCGAGGCCTTCGGTCGGTATGCGAACCTCTGTCCGAGCCTGCACCTGCCTCTCCAGTCAGGGTCCAACAGGATTCTGAAGAGGATGGGCCGGAGGGTCTCCCGGGAGGCCTATCTGGACACGATCAGCAGGCTGAGAGAGGTCTGCCCGGACATCGTGATCAGCACGGACCTCATTGTCGGTTTTCCAGGGGAAGACGAATCCGATTTCCAGGCGACTCTGGCCAGCATGGCCGAGGTCGGCTTCGACAGCAGCTACTCCTTCAAGTATTCGGACCGTCCGGGAGTCAAGGCGGCAGACTACCCTGACAAGATTGACGAAGAAACCAAGAGCAGGCGGCTTCTGGAGCTGCAGGCCCATCAGGCCAGGCTGACCGAGGCGTCGCTGAACAGGCTGGTGGGCAGGGATGCCGACGTCCTCGTGGAAGGGTCCAGTGCCCGGCAGAATGGCCAGGAGCCCTGCTGGAAAGGGCGCGAACCCGGTGGTCGGCTGGTCAACTTCAGCTGGAGCGGGGGGCAGGACTTGACCGGAACTCTGGTGCGTGTTCACATTGACCAGGCTAAAAAACACTCTGTCCGCGGGGAGGTGAAAAAAGGCTATGGTTGAAATGAAAATATTCGGACTGGCACTGGATGAACAGTCCCAGGTCCCGCTCCTGATCCTCAAGGATCAAGACGATCAGCAGGTCCTGCCGATCTGGATCGGTGCCATGGAGGCCATGTCCATCTCCATCAGCCTGAACAAGGTCAGCATTTCCCGCCCCCTGACCCATGATTTGATGCTTCAGACCCTGAACACCCTGGGGGCGCACATCGAAAGGGTGGCCGTGGTTGATTTACGGGAAGGGACGTACTATGCGGAGATCCATCTTCGCCACCAGGACCGGACCCACCTCATCGACAGCCGGCCCTCGGACGCCATAGCCCTGGCAGTCCGGGCAGAAGCCCCGATCATGGCCAGCGAGGAGCTCCTGGCTCAGGTGGCCAAGCAGTTCACTCAGGATCACGAGGTGGTCCTCAAGGATGAGGAATCAAAGAAGTGGACCGATTTTCTGGAGAAGTTCAACATTGACGACATCAAGTACAAGATGTGATCCCCCGGTCCGGTCTGGCCCTGTCCGCCGGTCTCCCTGCCACCGAAAGAAACCCTGAGGGATTGAACCGGCTCCATGCCAGCCGGGCCAGACAACGATCGCAACTGAATGATCGACCTGCACACCCACACCGTCTTCTCAGACGGGGAACTCATTCCGGCTGAGCTTGCCCGCAGGGCCAGAGTCTGTGGATACCAGGCCCTGGCCATCACCGATCATGTGGATCAGACCACCCTGGGCTGGGTTCTCAGCAATCTCCTGCCAGGAATCCGTGCCCTGCGGGCCTTTGTGGGCCTCGATCTCCTGGCGGGGGTGGAACTGACCCATGTCCCCCCGGGATTGATCAGCGACCTGACGGCCGAGGCCAGGGATCTGGGGGCTGATCTGGTCATCGTTCACGGCCAGACCCTGGTTGAGCCTGTGGAAGAGGGCACCAATCTGGCTGCCATCGAAGCCGGGGTCGACATCCTGGCCCATCCCGGCCTGATCACTCCGGAAGAGGCCGGCCTGGCTGCCGAGCACGCAGTGGCCCTTGAGATCAGCACCAGAAAAGGGCATAGTCTGGCCAACGGTCACGTGGCGGTCCAGGCACGGCAGGCCGGAGCCAGGATCGTCGTGAACAACGATGCCCACGCCCCGGGTGATCTCCTCCAGGCCGAGCAGAGACGGCTGGTGGCCATGGGAGCGGGGTTGACCTCTGAGGAGTGTCTCCAGGCCGAGCAGACGTCCCGGGAGATGGTGAACAAGATTTTGACCAGGGGGCCATGATGGTCCCGGACCGGCGGTCTTCTGCTCAGCGCCGGTCAGGTTTCATGTTGGATGCGCTGCATCCGGTCAACCGTTCAGAGAGGAAAGCGAATCAATGGAACTTGGAGCCCAGTCCGAAATTCTGTCCATGTTGTTGGGGGCCACGCTGGTGGTCAAGATTGTCCTGGTCCTCCTGGCGGTCATGTCGCTGATCAGCTGGACCCTGATTTTTTACAAATTCTTTTTGCTCACCCGGGTGAAAAGGAACATTCGACATGAGTTTCAGGCCTTCAACGGTGCCAGGGATCTGGGAACGGCCCTGCGGGTTCTGAAGCAGCGGTCCGGTTCCAGGCTCTACAAGGTCGGATCCAAGGCGGTTTCCGAGATCAAGGCCCTGGAGAAATCGAGTCTCCCGGCTTCGAGCAAAGTCAAGGTGGCCTCAGACAACATCAGGCGAGTTTTGCGTCAGTCTGTCAGCCATGAGATGAACAGCCTGGCCTACGCCCTGTCCTTTTTGGCCACCTGCACCAATTCAGCCCCGTTCATCGGTCTGTTCGGAACGGTCTGGGGCATCATGAACGCCTTTCAGTCCATCGGCATCCAGAAGAGCGCAGCTCTGACCACGGTTGCCCCAGGGATCGCCGAAGCCCTGATCGCCACGGCCATAGGGCTGGCCGTCGCCATCCCGGCCTCCATCGCCTACAACTCCTTTCTGGGGCTGCTCAACAGCATTGAAGCGGAAATGATCAACTATGCCGGAGCTTTTTTGAACCGGGTCCAGCGGGAACTGCCCTGGCTGAGCACTGGCCCTGTGGTCAGGGAGAGCAAAGACGAGCTCTAGTCAGCGCGGCCGCCGGCCGCGCTGAAGGTCGAAGGTTGAGGGTTGAAGGTGGATGGGAGACAAGAAAATCCGTCCTTTCACTTGAGGACATCCATTCCGGACGGTTTGATCGGTGAAGAGACTTCTGCATGTTGACCTCATTTTCTTGAATCCGACACCCGAACACCTGTGATGGAGTTTCATACGAGCCCGGCCACGTGCCGGCATGATGATGCAGGCTTGAACCGAAGAAAGAGCCTCACGGACTCAGTGCACCGCTGTCCCGTCTGACGACCGCGGTCGTCAGGGGCAGTCAGTCACCTCGAAACATGAGAGGGGATGCGATCCGTCATCGCGTTGGGATCTCATCCCTGCGTCTGCCAGGGGCTTGCCTCTGCAGAGCCTTCCCGGAGAGCACCTATGGATTTCAATCCTCATGGCCACGGGTTCATCGCCCAGATCAACGTCACCCCGTTTGTGGATGTCATGCTCGTTTTGCTGATCATCTTCATGATCACCGCACCGCTCATGACCCAGGGGGTCGAGGTGGACCTGCCCCAGACCAAAACCGTCCAGACCCTGCCTGAAGACGAAGACACCCTTGTTTTGTCCATTCGCAGGGACAAGTCACTCCACCTGGACGAGTACAAACTGGAGAAAGCGGAGTTGAGCTCCTTCTTGGAGAAGACCATCAAGAATCCGAACCAGATGCTGTATCTCAGGGCCGACAAGCAGGTGCCCTACGGCTTTGTGGTCCAGGTCATGAGCGAGATCAAAACGGCGGGGATTCAGCGGCTGGGGGTTGTTGCAGAGATGGAAGAAGAGGAGTGATGTCACCGGGGCCAGCATGCGCTTTTTCAGCTGTCTCTTATCTGTCCTGGCCCACGTGCTCATCTTTGCTCTTGGGCTCTACTATCCTCCTGGGAGCGGCCAGACAGTCATCGACCTGGACAAGCCGGTCTACGAGGTCGATCTGGTTCGGATGCCTGAGCCCAAGCCCGTGCCGCAGCCCGTGAAGAGCGAGGTCAAGACGCCGAAGACGTCTCAGGCCAAGGCCAAGCCAGCTCAGAAGCCATCGGCCAGAAAAGCGGTCAGGGTGGCCCGGAAGAAAGCCAGCCCCAAGCCGCAGCAGGTCAAAAAGCTCCCTGATTCGCAGCCGAAAAAGGCCAGGAAGAGGCCGACCCCCAAGACTGAGGCCAAGAAGGCCGCTCAACCGGAAGAAAAGCCGGCCCCAAAAAAGTCAGCGCCCCCGCCCACACGAGAAAATGTTCTTTCCCAGGCCCTGAAGGACATTCAGGGCCTGGCTCCCGAGGAGCAGCCCGAGTCGGATGAGGAGGTTCTGGCCAAGGAGCTGGCCAGCCTGAGCCAGTCTGTGGCCCGGCAGCCTGGTGCGGCTGGTCGAACCACCGGAACCAGAACCGGGGTCATATTCGGGCAGTTGGTCAAGCAGCGGATCAAGGATCACTGGAGATTCGCGACCCTGGGGGACGGACCGAACCTCCGGGCCGAGGTCCGGATCACCATCAGCGACTCCGGGGCTATTGAGGACGTGGAGCTGGTGAATGGATCAGGACGCAGCGATTTCGATACCTCGGTGCTCAAGGCCGTCCAGGAGACGGGGTCTCTGCCGTCTCCTCCGCAGCCGAAGCTGAGAACCATCACCATCACCTTCAACTCCAACGAGAGGTAGCACAACCCAGATGAAGACCGTCAACCACGCTTTTCTGAGCCTCCTGCTGGGCCTGCTGCTGACCGTCCCGTCAGCCGCCGCGGCTCAGGACGGCCTGCACATCAATATTTACGGCCCAGGGCAGCCCAAGGCCAATCTCTATCTGGCCCCGGCCAATCCTCTGGGGTCGGCTTCGGCTGAACCGGATGAGAACATCGTCGAGTTCAGGACTGTCCTTGAATCCAACCTGGACTATCTGCCATTCATCAACGAGGTCAATGGCTCGGACATCCTTGGCGGACAGCGGATCAAGGGCGTCAGGGGGCCGGAGATCGATTTCAAGCGTTTTTCGCTCAGCCAGGTCGACCTGTTGATCAGCATGGGCTGGAAACGGAACATGAGCGGCGCTGTCCAGGTGGAGATCAGGGCCTTTGAGGTCTTCTCGCAGGACATGGTCGTCGGCCGGGGATACGTGCTGGCCAGGCAAGAGCAGATCGCCAAGGCCGCCAACCGTTTCTGTGCCGATCTCATGGAGCACCTCACGGGCCAATCGGCTTTTTTCCGCTCCCGGCTGGCCTTCTCCCGCAAGCAGGAGGGGGACAAGCAGATCTGCGTCAGCACCCCCCAGGGGCATTTTTTGAATCAGATCACGGATATGGATGGGGTCTGTTTGAGCCCGGCCTGGTCCTTTGACGGGACGTCACTGGTCTTCAGCTTTGTGGGCCAGGACCGGCATGAGCTCATCATCTGGGACAGCTCCACCGGGGCCTTTGAATCGGTCCTCCTGCCCGGGAACACGATCATCAGCCCGACCTTCAGGGCTGACGGCACCCTGACCGTGAGCATTGATCCTCATGGGAATCCGGACATCTTTGACCTGACCGAAGACCACCGCCTGGGCAAGCCGCTGGTCAAGCACTGGGGGATTGACATTTCTCCCGACTTTGAACGGAGCGGGGAAAAGATGGTCTTTGTCTCCAGCAGGCTGGGGAACCCGCACATCTTTCTTCTCGATCTGAAGACCGGGAAGATTGACCGGATCAGTTATGAAGGGACCTACAACACCCATCCGAGCATCAGCCCCAATGGACGGTACGTGGCCTATACGCGGCTCACGGATCAGGGACACAGGATCATCGTGCACGACTTGAAAGAGAAGGTTGAACGGCAGGTGACCACTGGGCCGGGAAATGACGAGGACCCTGCCTGGGGGCCGGACAGCTATTTTCTGGCCTTTTCATCCAACCGTTCGGGGAGCTATAAGATCTATGTGACCACCAGGCATGGTTACAGGCCGACCCAGATCCCGACTGGGCGAGGGGATGCCACTGCCCCGGCCTGGAATCCGGTGGCTCAGGACTGAAGCTGGGGCCATCCAATCATTCACAACGGCAACACGAGGAGGCAGGGATGAGAAGAGAGCTGATGAGCATGGTCGTGTGTCTGGCCTGCGTCGGGCTGCTGGTCTTTGGGGCCGGGTGTGCCAAAAAGCAGGTCAGCAGCGCCCCTTCTGAGGGCGCAGTCGAGCAGGCTGCTCCAGGAGAGCCCGGGTATGGAGAGACAGAAGAGGAAATGGAGGCCAGGCGCCGGGCCCTGGAAGAAGAGAAGGTCGAGGAGTACGGGCTCAAAGCCGAAAAGGCCAGACAAGCCGAAGAGCGGCTGGAGGCTGAAAAGGCCCAGGCCATGTCTGAAATGGTCCAGGACTTGAAGGAGCCGATTCATTTTGCCTTCGATTCCTATGAGCTCAGTCCGGAGGCCCGTTCGATCCTCAAGGACAAGGCTGCGGTTCTGGACAGCAACCCGGAATGGAAGGTGGTCATCGAAGGCCATTGCGACGAGCGGGGGACGGACGAGTACAACCTGGCCCTTGGCGAGAGACGGGCCCGGGCTGCCTATGAATTTCTCGTTCTGCTGGGAATCGAAGCCGATCGCCTGTCCATCATCAGCTATGGGGAAGAGAAACCGGTGGACACGGCCCACACTGAAGCGGCCTGGGCCAGGAACCGCCGGGACGAGTTCAGGGTCATCCGCTGACGAAGCCCACCCCGGCCACGGCCGGGGTGGGCTCATTGATGGCCGTTATTGTTTCGAAGCCTCACTGAGGTCAGGGCTGAGGCCAGGCGCGTTCAGCCTGAGCCAGGCCGGTCTGATTCTGGTTCCGATCCACAGTCCGGTCACGACGCCCAGGCTGTTGGCCGCAAGATCGCCCAGGGAGCAGAAACGCCCTGGAATGAATCCCTGGGCCAGCTCAAGGGCGCATCCAAGCACGATCATGGACAGTGAAGCCCTGGAGCCGGCCCGTCTGCCGGCAAAGGCCAGCTGGGGCAGAAAGGCCAGCCACCCGTAGCCGAGAAAGTGGAAGACCTTGTCCGCGTTCCAGAATCGGGCCGGAAGCTCAACTCCCGGGCTGAGGGAGGTCAGGGTGACCACAGTGAGCGAGACGGCCCAGCCAATCTTGATCAGGCCTGAAACGATGTTCTGCACGGTCTTGGTGTTCATCCTCTTTTCCTGTCAGGGGACAGGGTTGTGAACCAGGCGAGCCACGGGCACAATGGCGAGAGCACGCTGTTCCCGGTGTCCTGTCTGCTCCTGCACGGGTTCGGAGGGACCCCCTTTGAGATGGCTCCACTCGAAAAGGGGCTGGCAGCCCGGTCTGTGACCACCTCCACCCCCTGCCTGCCAGGTCACGCCACACATCTCGAGGACTTTGTCCAGACCCGCTTCGCCCACTGGCTCCAGGAGGCCAGGACCAGGTATCTCCAGCTCGTCGAGCAGGGCAGGCCGGTGGTCGTGATCGGCCTCTCCATGGGCGGAACCCTGGGACTCAGGCTGGCCCAGGAGTTCCCGGTCGCCGGGCTGGTGACCATTGCCGCCCCGGTCTATCTGTACACCCTTCTGCCCTGGCGGGGGTCGAGCCCGCTGCTGCCATTGGTGCCCCTGCTGCGACATGTCAGGCCAGTGGTCAACGTGCCCAGACCCAGCCCGGAATCGAACCGCATTGCCCCTCACAAGGGCTATGAGGGCTTTCAAGCCCTGCAGCCTCTCTCCAGCCTGCTCTCAGGGCTGCGTTCTGTGCGCCGGAGCCTCGGGAAGGTCACCGCCCCGCTGCTGGTCCTCCATTCTCCGCAGGACCTGACCGTCCCCGTGGAAAACAGCTGGGAGATCATCTCCCGGGTCAACTCCAGGCAGCGATGGCTGCAGCTCATGACCATCCAGGAAAGGGTGACCACCCGACATCTGCTGACCACTCACGAAGAGACGAGCAGCCAGGTGGTTCAGGCCGTGATCGATTTTGTGCTCAGGGTCAGCGCTGCCTCAGCCAGGACTGACGTGTCCGATTCAGCTTGAAAGGGGGCGCTCTTTGCAGCACAAGAAAAGCTGGCTGGCCGTCCAGGGTCATGACAGAGCCCCAGGAGAGTCCAGCAACGTCTGCACGGAGCCCAGGGATGGCTGAGACCCATCACCCCAGGGGCACCTCTTCCTCACACCAGGAATGGGAGGACATCCTGGAGCACGCTGCCCAGGACCATGGCCTCGGGCGGCAGAAAGTGCGTGAATGGGCCCTGGTCCTGACCGCCAGGGATGTCCTCCACGTCCTGGACCGGCAGGCTGGACGGTGGCGCATTCTTGTCCCTGCG
Source organism: uncultured Desulfohalobiaceae bacterium (assembly GCA_964573115.1). GTDB lineage: Bacteria > Desulfobacterota > Desulfovibrionia > Desulfovibrionales > Desulfothermaceae > CAYOID01. The sequence continues at coordinate 52,835 of CAZNIP010000001.1, forward strand.
GACAGGCTGGATCAGGCCCTGGAGGAAATCAACCTCTATGAGCAGGAAAACAGGGACGATCTGCCGGCCGGGCCAGACGATCTCCGGATCCGGGGCGGGGCAGAACCCACGGTCTGGATCCTGTTGCTCCTGGCCGCCTTTGACAAGCTGACCAGCCTTCAGATGTCCCTCTTCGGGCACTCCCCGGTCCCCTGGAAGGGCCTGGGAAGCGTCAACGTCTGGGCCGTGAGCCAGGGGGAGTGGTGGCGTCTGCTCACCGGGCTCAGTCTGCACAGCGGGCCGAGCCATCTCTTCGGGAACCTGGTCATCGGGGCCGTCTTTCTGATCATGCTCAGCCGGGAGATGGGCTCTGGATTGGCCTGGTTCCTGGTTCTGGCTGCCGGGGCTCTGGGCAACGGGATCAATGTCCTGGTTCAGCCCCCCATGCACACCTCTCTGGGTTTTTCCACCGCTGTTTTCGGCTGTCTGGGCCTCCTGGCCGGACTGCGGGCCCTGGTGTCGAACACAGCCAGCCTGGGGCGACAGCTCCTGCCCCTGGCTGCCGGCCTGGGCTTGTTGGCCATGCTCGGAGCGGGCGGGGAAAGGACGGATCTCGGAGCCCACCTGTTCGGATTTGCCGGAGGTGCGGTTCTGGGAATGGCCGTGGGCTGGGCCGGCCAGATCCGGGTCTGGCTCCAGGAGAGAATGGGAACAGCCCTTGGCCTGGCGGCAGCCGGACTCTTTGCTCTGGCCTGGCTCATGGCCCTGACCCAGGGCCGACTCCCTGATCACATTTGAGCACACAAGACATCCCAGGATACCTGTTGAAAGGACAAAATAGAATCCCGGCGGGCTCAGAAGCCCGCCGGGATTCTATTTTGTGTAGACCTTGATCTGGTTGGTGTGGCGTTCCTGCTGTCCGGGAGTGGGCTGGCCGGAGGTGAGGATCACCCGATCGCCGGGCTGAAAGTCGCGCGCTTCCTGGACAAAGCGTTCCACCCGGTCCAGGTGGTTGGGGATGGTGTTGTCCGAGACCCGGGGCCTGACCCCCCAGTAGAAATTGAGCAGCCTGATGGTGGTCATGTCCGGAGTCAGGGCATAGATGGGCTGGGCCGGGCGACGGCTGGACAGCAGGGTGGCCGTTGACCCGGTGGTGGAGTGGCAGACCAGGGCCACGCTCTCCGTGTTCTCGGCCAGCAGGCTGGCTGAATAGGCGAGATACTTGGCCGGGTTCTTTTCCTTTTTCGGCCGATAAGGCCCTTCCAGTCGCTCCAGAAAATAGGCTTCGGCCTCTTGAGCGATGTCTTCGATGAACTGGACCGCTTCCAGAGGGTAGCTCCCCACTGCGGTCTCTTCAGAGAGCATGACGCAGTCCGCCCCGTCGAGGATGGCGTTGGCCACATCCGTTGTTTCGGCCCTGGTGGGCAGGGGGTTCTGGCACATGGACAAGAGCATCTGGGTGGCCACGATGCACGGTTTCTGGGCGTGCCGACAGGCCCTGAGGATTCGCTTCTGAATCACCGGCAGGCTGGGGAGGGGGCACTCCAGGCCCAGATCCCCCCGGGCGACCATGATCCCGTCGGCAGCCTCGAGGATAGAGTCCAGGTCGGTGACCGCATTGGCCCGCTCCAGCTTGGCGATGATCGGGGCCCTGGCCCCGTGGTCGGCAATTTCCTGTTTGAGCTCTTCGACGTCAGCCCTGTTCTGGACAAAGGAGAGGGCAAAGCAGTCAATGCCAATGTCCAGGCCGTGGTGCACGTTGTCCCGGTCGGTCTCTGTCATGGCCGCCAGGGGCACGCTGCGGCCGGGGAAGGTGATGCCCTTGTGCGAGGCCAGAAGGCCGGCATTTTCGGCCCTGAGCTCAAAGAGCCGCCCCTTTTCAAGGACAGAACTGACCGTGAAGCGGAGCATGCCGTCGCTCAGGGCCACGGGCATGCCCGGCTCCAGGTCCTCGAGCAGCTGGGGAAAATCCAGGGAGATGAAAGGCGGATGCGCAGCCGAGTCTCTTGTGTCCGGCAGCCCCAGGCAGACAGCCGACCCTTTGGACACGGGAACAGGGGCGGAGGGGACTTCCCCGATCCTGATCTTGGGGCCGCTCAGGTCACCCATGATGGTCAGGTGCAGATCGAGCTCCCGCTCCAGCTTCCGGATGGTGTGCACGATGGGCTGGAACTCTTCGGCTGAGGAATGGGAGAAGTTGAGGCGGAATATCCTGACCCCGTGTTCGACCATGGCCTTCATGGTCTGGGGGTCTGTCGAGCTCGGGCCGAGGGTGGCGATGGACTTGATGCGCATGGGATCTCCCTCGTCAGTTTTGCCGCTGGCAAAACGGAATCTCCAGGGTTTTGATTGAAGAGGTTGTCACGTCCCGGATGTTCATCAAGGAGGGAGCGAAATCATGGGACGGACAGGTGACGGGCAACGCCCTGCTGTCTGGCGCAGCTGAGTGCCGGAGGCCCCTTGAAGACACTCATGGTCCTTTGCCACAAAGGCTATCGCTGCCCTGATCCTGTTGTCAACACGAGCTGCCCGGCACACAGAGGTTGCCGGGCAGCTGCTAGATGAGCATGAAAATGGACTGCTGGGCCAGGTTCCAGAACACGGAGGGAAAGATCCCCAGGATCAGGACCCCGGCTGCGGCCAGGGTCATGGCGATGGACATGGCGGCCGTGGACGCCGGGGTTGCAAAGCCGGGGGCCGGCTGCTGGAAGTACATGACCACAATGACCCGCAGGTAGTAGGCGATGGAGATCACGCTGTTCACGGCGCCGAGGATGACCAGCCAGATGTAGCCGGACTTGATGGCTGCAGTGAAGATGTAGAGCTTGCCCATGAATCCCGCTGTGGGCGGGATGCCGGCCAGGGAGAGCATGAACAGGGCCATGGCCACTCCCCAGCCGGGGTGGCTGAGGCCGAAGCCGTGAAAGTCGGCCAGGGTGCAGCGCTCTTCCCCCACCCTGCCCATGAGGGCCAGGATTCCGAAAGCCCCCATGTTCATCAGGGCGTAGGCCAGAAGGTAGTAGAGGATGCCGGCCTGGGCCAGCTCGGTCCCGGACACGAACCCGATGAGCAGGTATCCGGCGTGGGCGATGCTGGAGTAGGCCAGCATGCGTTTGATGTTGTCCTGCACCAGGGCGATGACGTTGCCCACGGTCATGGTCAGGACCGCCGCCACCCAGAGGACCATGGACCAGTCCACGGGCAGGGAGGCGAAGGGGACCATGAGGACCCTGATCAGGGCCGCAAAGGCGGCAGCCTTGACGCCGGTGGCCATGAATCCGGTGATCACGGTCGGTGCGCCCTCGTAGACGTCAGGGGTCCACATGTGAAAAGGGACCATGGAGATCTTGAAGCCCAGGCCGACAACCGTGAGGAGAATGCCGGCCAGGAGGAGCCCGGAGCCGAGGACATCGGGGTTGGCCTGAATGAACCGGCTCATGGCGACGATGTCCATGGTGCCGGTGGCCCCGAACAGGAAGGCGAAACCGAAGAGCAGGAAGCTGGAGGCGAAGGCCCCGAGCAGGAAGTACTTCAGGGCGGCTTCGATGGACTGGAGGCTCTCCTTGTGGAACCCGGCCAGGACGTAAATGGAGATGGACATGAGCTCCAGGGCCACGAACAGGAGCATGAGATGGCCGGCACCGGCCATGAAGCACATGCCGGTGGCCGAGAAGAAGAGCAGGCAGTAGTACTCCCCGCTGATGATGTTGGTGAAGAACCGCTGGTAGGCCACCGAGACCAGGATGGTCAGGAGCAGGATCAGGCAGACCGTGAAGTTGAAAAAGGATGAGAACCCGTCCGCCAGGAGCATGCCCCTGAAAGCGCTCTCACCGGGCATCGAGACCGCAAAGATGGACACGGTGGCCGCCACCACCCCGGCCACGGAGAGCAGGGGCAGCAGGGTCGGCTTCGGCCCCTTGAGGAAGAGGTCCACCAGCAGCACGGTCAGCCCGGAGACGATGAGGATGATCTGGGGCAGGATGACAGCGAGGTTGATGTCCGGGGGCACGAATTCAGGTCCCATCACTTGTTCCCTCCAAAAGGCTTGGGCTGAACGGCCAGGGCCAGCTCGTGCTGCTCCTGAGCCTGAACTGAGGCTTCATACTGGGCAAAGCGCTGCTGGTAGGTCTTGACCACATGTTCGACAGAAGCGTCCATCTTGCGCAGGAACAGGCCGGGAAAGATGCCCATGATGATGATCAGCACGGCGATGGGCAGCATGATGGCCGTCTCCCTGAAGGTCAGGTCCTTGAGGCCCATGTTTTCGGATTTGTCCACCGGCCCGAACATGACCCGCTGGTACATCCAGAGCATGTAGATGACCCCGAACAGGGCCCCGGAGGTGCCGATCACGGCATAGACCGGGTAGCTCTTGAAGGCTCCCAGCAGGATGAGGAATTCCCCGACAAACCCGTTGGTCCCCGGAACAGCCACAGAGGAGAAGGTGGCGATCATCAGAAAGGTGGCGAAGACCGGCATGACCTTGGCCAGACCCCCGAAGTCGTCTATGTCCCGGGTGTGGCGGCGCTCGTAGATCATGCCCACGAGAAGGAAGAGGGCCCCTGTGGACAGCCCGTGGTTGAGCATCTGATAGATGCCGCCTTCGATGCCCTGGATGTTCAGGGCGAACAGCCCGAGCATGACGTAGCCCATGTGGCTGACACTGGAGTAGGCCACCAGCTTTTTGATGTCCTTCTGAACCCAGGAGACCAGGGCGGCATACACGATGGCCGCGGCCCCAAGGGTGGCGATGACCGGAATGTACTGATGGGCGGCATAGGGAAACAGGGGCATGGCAAAACGGATGAAGCCGTAGGTGCCCATCTTCAGGAGGATGGAGGCCAGGACCACGCTGCCGGCGGTCGGGGCCTCGACGTGGGCGTCCGGAAGCCAGGTGTGGAGAGGAAAGAGGGGCACCTTGATGGCAAAAGCCAGGAAAAAGGCTGTGCACAGCCAGAATTGGATCGAGACCGGAATGTTCAGGGTGTAGAAGTCGAACAGGTTGGTGGAAGCCAGCCCGGTGGTCTTGAGCTGGTAGAGGTAGAGGGTGATGATGGCCACGAGCATGAAGATGGAGCCCACTGCCGTGTACAGGAAGAACTTGACCGCGGAGTAGATCTTTCGCGGCCCGCCCCAGATCCCGATGAGCAGGAACATGGGAATGAGCATCAGCTCCCAGAAGACGAAGAACAGGACCAGGTCCAGGGCCAGAAAGGTCCCGATCATGGCTGTTTCCATGAGCAGGAAGCTGACGATGTACTCGGTGATCCGGCTCTGGATGTAGGTGAAGGAGCAGAGGATGCACAGGGGCAGGATGAAGGTGGTCAGCATGACCAGCCACAGGCTGATCCCGTCCAGGCCGAGATGGTAGGAGATGCCCAGGCTTTCGATCCAGGCGGTGTGCTCCACAAACTGCATTCCCGCCATGTCCGAGGCAAAAGAGACCAGGATGGGCAGGGAGAGGACAAACTCGGCAATGGAGATCACCAGGCCCGTCCTCCAGAGCAGCTTCGTGTTCTGATTGACCAGCTTGCCCAGGATCAGGATCAGGAGGATCCCGAACAGGGGAAAGTAGGTGATCAGACTCAGGATTGGAAAGTCGAGCTGGTTCATCAAGGACTCCTTTCTCCTATATCAGGGCGATGAACGAATAGATGATCAGGGCTAAGGATCCGACCACCAGGGAAAGGGCGTAGGCCTGGACCTGACCGGACTGGATGATGCGCAGCACGGAGCCGCTCTGGCGGAAAAAGGCGGCCACGCCGTTGACCACCCCGTCGATGATGAGCACGTCGATCCCTTTCCACAGAAAGAGGCTCAGGCCGTACAGGGGGCGGACCGCAATGATGGAGTAGAGCTCGTCCACGTACCATTTGTTCAGGAGCAGACGGTAGGCGAAAGACCATTTCTCAGCCAGCTTCCGGGGCAGATCCCGGTTTTTGACGTACATGAGATAGGCCAGACCGATGCCGGCAAAGGCGATGAGCACCGACACGGTCATGACCGCCAGCTCGGTGGCATGGGAGGCGTGATGGGCCGCGGCATGGGACGCGCCGTGAGCTGCCGCCTGGGCATGCTCCCCGAGATGAGCTCCGGCCTGATGCCCGGGGGAGAAGACCGGTTCCAGGAAGTGCTCGATGCGGTTGCTCCCCCCGAGCAGGGCCGGAACGCCGATGAAGCCGCCGATGACCGAAAGCAGGGCCAGCACCGACATGGGCCAGGTCATGGACCGGGGGGATTCGTGGGCGTGGGCCTTGACCTCCTCCGGGGCACGGCACTCGTTGAAAAAAGTCATGAAGATGAGCCGGAACATGTAGAAGGCGGTCATGCCCGCCGCCAGGGTGCCGATGATCCACAGGGTGAGATGGCCGCTGCTGAAGGTCTTCCACAGGATCTCGTCCTTGCTGAAGAAGCCGGAGAACCCGGGGAAGCCGCAGATGGCCAGGGTCCCCAGGAGCATGGTCCAGAAGGTGACCGGGATGGCCTTGCGCATCCCTCCCATGTTGCGCATGTCCTGCTCGTTGGCCAGGGAGTGCATGACGCTGCCCGCGCCCATAAAGAGCAGGGCCTTGAAAAAGGAGTGGGTGACCACATGGAAGATCCCGGCGCTGAAGGCGCCGACCCCGAGCCCGAGGAACATGTAGCCCAGCTGGCTGACGGTGGAGTAGGCCAGGACTCGTTTGATGTCGTTCTGGGTCAGGGCGATGGTTGCGGCCAGGATGGCGGTCAGGGCTCCGATCAGGGCCACCACCTCCATGGAGAAGGGGGAAAGGATGAACAGGGAGCTGGACCTGGCCACAAAGTAGATCCCGGAGGTGACCATGGTGGCGGCGTGGATCAGGGCGCTGACCGGGGTGGGACCGGCCATGGCGTCGGGAAGCCAGACATAGAGAGGGATCTGGGCTGACTTGGCTGTGCAGCCGAGAAAGAAGAGCAGGGAGGCGGCGGTCACGATCCCGGGTTGCAGCAGGTGGACGTGCTCGAACACGTCAGTGAAGCGCAGGGACCAGACGTCGTGCTGCCCCAGCTGGGTCAGGAGCAGAAAGAGACCCACCAGAAAGGCGAAATCCCCGACCCGGTTGGTGATGAAGGCCTTCTTCCCGGCTTTGGCGTTCTCGATATCCCCGAACCAGAAGCCGATGAGCAGGTAGGAGCAGAAGCCCACGCCTTCCCAGCCCAGGAACATGAGCAGGAAGTTGTTGGCCAGGACCAGGTTGATCATGGAGAACATGAACAGGTTCAGGTAGGTGAAGTAGCGGTAGTACCTGCCTTCGGCGTGGGCCATGTAGCCGATGGAGTAGATGTGGATCAGGAACCCCACCCCGGTCACGAACAAACACATGACCATGGACAGGGGGTCGATCTGGTAGGCCACATAGCTTTGAAATTCACCGGAGCTGATCCAGTTGAACCAGACGTATTCCGCGAACCGGTGTTCGGCGGGCAGGCTCAGGAGCTTGAAGAAGGCCGCCACGGTCAGGATGAAGGACAGCCCCACTGCGGTGCAGGCCACCCAGTGAATCAGGCTCTTGTTGAAGGTCTCAATCCGCGGTCCGATCAGGCCGTTGATCAGCACCCCGAGGAGCGGCAAGGTTGGAATCAGCCACACGAAGTCAAACATACCCGTACCCCTTACCTTTTCAGCAGATTGAAGTGTTCCAGATCAATGGAGCCTGTCTTGCGGTACATGAGGAAGAAGATGGCCAGGCCGACGGCTGCCTCCGCCGCAGCCACGGCCATGATGCACATGACCATGAACATGCCTTCCAGGGACTGATTGAGGCGGGTGAAGGTCAGAAAGGCGAGGTTGACCCCGCCGAGCATGATTTCAATGGACATGAAGACGATGATCGCGTTTCTGCGGGTCATGGCTCCTGCAGCCCCAATGCTGAAGAGGGCCGCTGAGAGGCCGATGTACAGGCTGGGATTGGAGAGCATGGGATCACTCCTTGGACCGGGGTTGCTTGGCCAGGGCGACAGCGCCCACCACTCCGGCGGTGAGCAGGACCGAAACGAGTTCAAAGGGCAGGAGGTAGTCGGAGAAGATGGCCCTGGCCAGGATGTTGACCTCGCCGTAGGTTTCAAAGGCCTCGAGTGTGGCCGGTCCTTTCAGGCCGCTGACGACCACTCCGGCCCCGACCATGGTCAGGACAGCCACGGTCATCAGAGCGGCCAGGACCGCGCCGACTCTTTTCAGCCCGGGCAGGGAGGTCACGCCTTCCTGAAAACGGAGGTTGAGCATCATGACCGCGTAGACGATGAACATCATGATCGCACCGGCGTAGACGATGATCTGCAGGACGGCCAGGAACTGCAGATGGAGGAGGAGGAAGAGCACGGCCAGGGCCACGCAGGAGGCGATCATCCACATGGCGCTGTGGATGGCGTGCCTGGAAAAGACGACCATGAGCGAGGTCACGATGGTCACGGTGATGCACGCGATCAAAAACAGGTCTTCAATCATAACGTTCTCCTGTCAGTTCTGCCTCTGGCACAACTGATGGTTGAAGCCGGCACGCGTCACGAGCCCAGCAGCCTGTGGAAGCGGCCCTTCTTTTCCTGAAACCAGAACTGATCGGGGTTGTCGAGCTTGGCCATGTCGAACATGAAGTCCTGGCGTTCGAAATCGATGTAGTCGTAGACCTTGGTCAGGACGATGGCCCCCCTGGGGCAGACTTCCTGGCAGTAGCCGCAGAAGATGCACCGCAGCTCGTCCACCTCGAAGGTCACGGGGTATCTGATCCCGCCCTCGTCCTCATACGGGGTCAGGGTGATGGCCGCGGCCGGGCAGACAGAGGCGCACAGGCCGCAGGCCACGCATTTGAGCTGGCCCTGCTCGTCCTTGACCAGCTTGTGCAGGCCTCTCCAGCGTTCAGAGACCTCCCTGCGCTGGTCCGGATATTCGATGGTCAGCTTCTTGGTGAAGAAGTTCTTCAGGGTGTACTGCAGCCCCTTCAGAAGCGGAGTCACGTAGCTGTCGCCCTTTCTCCGCCGTCTGCTGATGTGGATGATGTCCTGTTCTTTCATGGAAAGTCCTGCTTTGCTGTGGTTAGACCAGGGTCATGACCAGGCCGGTGACCAGGATGTTGGCCAGGGCCAGGGGGAGGAGGAACTTCCACTCCAGCTTCATGACCTGGTCGTAGCGGAGGCGGGGAAAGGTGGCCCGCTCCCAGATGCAGAAGAAGATGACCGCAAAGGTCTTGATGAAGAACCAGACCACCCCCGGGAGGACCGGACCGTGCCAGCCACCCAGGAAGAGGGTCGTCACCAGGCAGCTGAAGACGAAGAGGTGGGTGTACTCTCCAAAGAAGAAGAGGGCGAACTTCATGGAGCTGTACTCCACATTGTAGCCGCAGCACAGCTCGGCTTCAGCCTCAGGCATGTCGAAGGGGGTCCGGTTCAGCTCGGCCAGGCCGCTGATGAGGAAGATGACAAAGGCCACCGGGGCCTTGACGATGTTCCACATCCCGGCCTGCTGCTCGACAATCGAGACCAGGCTGAGGGAGCCGGCGATCATGACCACGGCGATCACGGCCAGGGCCATGGACAGCTCGTAGCTGATGATCAGGGCTGTGGAGCGCAGCCCCCCTGTGTAGCCGTACTTGTTTCCCGAAGACCAGCCGCCGAGCATCCCCCCGTAGGCTCCAAGGGTGGACAGCCCGAGAACAAAGAGGATGCCGATGTCCGGGTTGGCCAGGTACAGGGTGAACTCCCGCCCGAACAGGGTGACCGTGTCGCCAAAGGGGATGACCACGAGCAGACACATGGGGGCGGCGATGGAGATGATCGGGGCCAGGACAAAGATTCCCCTGTCCGCATTGTCAGGGATGACCTCTTCCTTGAGAAAGGACTTGATCCCGTCGGCGATGGGCTGCAGGAAGCCTCTGGGGCCGACCCGCCTGGGCCCGTAGCGCAGCTGCACAAAGCCCATCCATTTGCGCTCGGCCAGGGTCAGGTAGGCCACGATGAGCATGCAGACACTGACGACAATGACGGTTTTGACCATGGTGATCAGCAACAGGTCAATCATCAGGGAGACTCCTTGGGTGTGCGGGCCGGCAGGTCACACGGCAGCCGGCTCTGTAGGTTCTGCGGCACGCTGGTCATCTCTTGGCCGGGCCCTACCCGCTCAGTCGCGGCGAGTTCACAAACGGGGTTCCTGGATGGTCCTCATCCGGACAGGGCCAGGTCAGGGGGCCTGATCGCAGCCGGGAAACGGTCACTCCAGCGTATCCGGGGACGAGGATCTTGATTTCCTTGAGGATCTCTTCGGGTTCTTCAAGATGCTGTGATTCCCCCAGCTTGTGCGCCAGCCTGCTGAAGATGGCCGTGCCGCTGAGGGCGGAACCATGAGGCGACATGGCCCTGTTCACCAGCTGAATTTTCCGTTCCCCATTGGTCACGGTTCCGGATTTTTCAGCCAGGGCCGCGCCTGGTAGGACGACATCGGCCTTGCGGGCAGCCTCGGTCATGAAGAGGTCCTGGACGACCAGGAAGTCCGGTTTGCCGAGGAGGTCGGCTGGCAGCTCCGGCCTGGCCTCAGAGGAGCTTGGCCTTTCGTCGTGGAGATAGAGGCCCTTGACGGTCCCGGCCTTCAGTCCGGCCAGGGTGTCTTCAAGGGACGGTCCCGGCCGGTCGGGGAGGGGGCCGGATCTCCAGATCTCGGCCAGGCGGTGCCGCATGTTCTGGTCTGTGACCGGTCGATGTCCCGGGAGCCATTGCGGATGGCACCCGACATCCAGGGCCCCTTGCTCATTGTTGGCCCGGCGCAGGGGGATCAGTCCATGACCGGGTGAGCCGGGAGGCCCGAAAACGTTGGCCAGGAGCTGCAGATCCTGGACAGCCTCATCCCGATCCGAAGCAGTGATGATCCTGCGGCCACAGAGGATCGCTCCGGATTTGGCCGAACAGAAGGCCTGGGCCGCCTCTCTGATGTCCGCAGCCCGGATGCCGGTGGCCTGGGCTGTTTTTTCCGGCGTGGCCTCCTGGAGTTCCCGGTGCAGCCCATCCAGGTCGATCTCCGTGGAATCGGGCTTGAGCCCAAGCTCAAACAGGGCCACATGAGCCAGGCTGCGCAGCAGCCGGGTCTGGGCTCCGGCCCTGGGCGCCAGCAGGTGGTGCGCTGAATCGGCCAGAGGACCGGGCTCGGGATCGATGACGATGAGCCTGGCCTGGTGAAAGCGGACGGCTTCAATGACCGCGTTGGCAAAGATCGGGGCCTCGACGGTCAGATTGGACCCGACCACGAGGATGGTTTCGGCCTCGGCCACCGTGCTGACCGGGCTGGTGGCCACCCATCCGGGGAAGGCCGGGCTGAGCCCGGACTCTTCGTCCAGGTCGACGGTGTGGATCGAGTTCGTGCCGATGCCGGATCTGAGCCATTTCTGGAACAGGTACTGCTCCTCATTGGTCCCCCGGCCCATGGTCAGACCACAGATGGATTCCGGTCCGGACTGACCATGAATGGATTTCAGCCGCTGGGCGATGACCTCGAGGGCCTCGTCCCAGCCGGCCTCCTGGAGCTGCCCGTTCTTTCTGATCAGGGGGGAGACCAGCCGCTGGCCGGAGTTGACGTATTCGTAGCCAAATCTTCCCCGGACGCACAGGCTGCCCTGATTGGAGCCCATGTTTTCGTCAGTGGTCACCCCGATGATCCGTGTTCCGAGGACGTTGAGCTCGAGCTGGCACCCGCAGGCGCAGTGCGGACAGGTTGTCCGGACCCGATCCACCAGCCAGGGCCTGCCTTTGAAACGGCTGAGGTTTTCGGTCAGGGCCCCGGTGGGGCAGACCAGCAGGCATTCGCCGCAGGACCGGCAAATGTCGGCATTGGCCGGGACCACGGCGGCCCGGTTGCCGGTGCCCTGGATCTGGATGGCTCCGATGGCCTTGGTCTCCCTGCAGGCCGTGACGCAGCGGTGACAGAGGATGCACCGCTCGGGCCAGTAGCGGATGAACGGGGTTGCGTACTCGACCTTGCCGCTGGTCATCTCCGGATGCACAGGGACATTGGCCACCCCGTACTCGTAGGCCAGGTCCTGCAGAGGGCACTCGCCGCCCTTGTCGCAGACCGGGCAGTCATGGTGCCCGGACTCGATGAGCATGGTCAGGATGGACGTTCTGGCCTGTCTGACCCTGGGCGAGTCGGTCTGGACGTCCATGTCCGGGTTGGCATGGGTGGCGCAGGCTGGAAGCAGGGTGGGGGCACCCTTGACCTCCACGACGCAGACCCGGCACGATCCGATGGGCTCGCTGCGCTTGTAGTGGCACAGGGTGGGGATGCTGACCCCGTGGTCCCTGGCCACCTCGAGAATGGTCTGTCCCTTTGTGAAGGAGATCTCCTGGCCGTTGAGCCGCATTGTCCAATCCATTGATTCACCTCTTGTCCGTGGTCATGTCCGAGCTCCATCTGGAGGTGCGGGCGCAGGGCTTCATGTTCGTGCCTCGGGCTGTGCTCTCTGTCTCCATGGGCATGGCTGCCGGCCACCAGCTGGCCTGAGGGAAGGGTTCTGCCTTCGGGCCACCAGGTCAGACAGCCGCGAGACCGATGCGGTAGCAGCGCAGGCACCTGGAAGCTTCATGCAGCGCCTCTGCCCGGCTGAATCCGGCTTCAACTTCAGCAAAGCTCTCAATCCTGACCTCAGGTTCCAGAGCCTGCTGTTTGGCCCGCTGGTCAAAGCCTCGGAATCCTGTCTTCTCAAAGGGGTAGAAGACTTTGAGCTTCGAGAAGAGCGTGTCCATGCATTCTTCAGGAGTGGGCTGGCATGAGCCTTTCTGGAGATATTCGGCAATGTGTCTGGCCGCGTTCTTGCCTGCTGCCAGAGCCCGAATCAGGGTGTCCGGGCCGGTGATGCAGTCCCCTCCGCCAAAGATGCGCGGGTCTTTGCTCTGAAAGGTGTGCTCGTCCACCACCAGGGTTTTCCATCGGGTGAGCTCGACGTTCTCTTCGTCAGGCAGCACGCAGTCCACCACGCAGGTCTGGCCGATAGCCGGAATGATGGCATCGCACTCGAGCACGAAGTTCGAGCCTTCCACCGCCACAGGCCGCCTCCGTCCTGATTCGTCCGGTTCTCCAAGCTCCATGCGCAGGCATTCCAGTCCCGAGACCTTGCCCTTGTCAGCATGGATCTTGACCGGCTGGACGAGATAGTGGAACTGGACCCCTTCTTCCTTGGCCTCTTTGATCTCCACCGGGTCAGCAGGCATCTCCTTTTCGGTCCGCCTGTAGACCAGATTGACATCGTTGAAGCCGGTGCGCAGGGCGGACCGCACGCAGTCCATGGCCACGTTCCCGCCGCCGATGACGACCATCTTCTTGCCCTCCAGAGGCTTTTTGCCCTGGGCAATGAGGCGCAGGAACTCCACCCCGGTCATGAAGCACTGGTACCCGGCGTCTTCGCCTTCACAGCGCATCTTGGAGGATTCAGGAGCCCCGGCCCCGACAAAGATGGCCCGGAAGCCCTCTCTGTCCAGGTCCTGCCTGGTGATGTCCTCGCCGATCGTGACGTTGTAGCGGATTTCGGCCCCGAGCATTTCGGCCAGGCTGGCCTCATATCTGAGGATGTCCCGGGGCAGCCGATAGTCGGGAATGCCCACGGCAGCCATGCCCCCAGGTTCCGGCAGGGATTCGAAGATGATCGACCTGTACCCCAGGAGACCGAGGTAGATGGCACAGGACAGGCCGGCAGGACCGGCCCCGATGATGGCCACACGGTCTTTTTTGGGCTCGGCCGCCTGGAACCTCGGGGTCAGGTTGTTGACGACTTCGTGATCGGCAATGAACCTCTTCAGGGCCTTGATGGCGATGGGTTCGTCGAGCTTGGTCCGCCGGCAGTTGAACTCGCAGGGCCGGACGCAGACCCGGCCGATGGTCCCGGGCAGGGGGCAGTCCTGGCGGACGACCTCCAGGGCTTCCTTGAACTCTCCGAGCCTGATCTTTTCGACATATCTGGGGATGTCGACGTGGGAGGGGCAGGCATCCATGCAGGGGGCGGTCACTCTGGACACGTAGGTTCCCCTGGGGATGGTCTGCCCTGTCTCTACGGCCTGGACGAATTGCTCCCTGAAGTTGTTCAGGGCGTCGAGGATGGGCCGGGGAGTGGTCTCCCCGATGCCGCATTTGGAGGTGTCCTTGACCAGGTGGGCCAGTTCCTCCAGACGGCTGAGCTCATCGTGGCTCCCCTGCCCCTTGCAGATCCGTTCCAGGATGTCGGCCATCTCTTCAGTGCCCAGCCTGCAGGGAAAGCACTGTCCGCAGGATTCCTCCTTGGCCCGGCGCATGTATTCCCGGCACATGTCGATGATGTTCACCCCGTTGTCTTTGATGATGATGCCGTCCCAGCCCATGAAGGCCTTGAGTCTTTTCCCCCGGCCCAGTTCCTGGGGCAGGGAGGGGGAGTGGGCCCCGGAACTCCAGTCGCCCCAGTTGGAGAAGGTCACTGATGTATGCATAGCCTGTTCTCCGTGAGATTGGCCAAGCCGACTGAGAGCAGCTCATCCGGCTCTGGGCAGTGCTGTTGTGTGATGTCCGCGACATACCATGGCTGGCGGTCGCGGAAGATCGCATCGCTGAACTGTGCGGTTTCCAGCTCGCGTCCGCCGTCACCGGCGGCGGGGCGGCCAGCCTGCCGCCAGAGCTGTCCTTTCTCTCACTGTGCTTCACATGAGTCGTGTTGAAGCGACCCTAACGATCGACCTCGCCCAGAACGATGTCGATGCTCCCGATCAGGGTGATCACATCGGCGATCATGTGCCCTTCAACCATCCTGGGCAGGGCGCTGATCAGGTAGTAGCCCGGTGAGCGGATTTTGAGTCTGTAGGGCTTGGAGGTGCCGTTGCCCACCAGGTAGAAACCCAGCTCACCTTTGGCCCCTTCCACAGCAAAGTAGTTCTCTCCAAACTGAAGGGGAGGGCCGTCGGATCCGATCTTGAAACGCCGGATCAGGGCCCCGGCATCCTCCTGGACCGAGCGCAGGTCAGGGATGGCCACCAGGGGGTTGTCGGTCTGGATCGGACCCTCTGGAAGGTTTTCAATGGCCTGCTCAATGATTCTGGTGGACTGGATGAATTCCTCCATCCGGACCAGGTAGCGGTCATAGGCATCACCGTAGTCGCCTATCGGGACCTGAAAGTCGAAGTCGTCATAGCTCGAGTAGGGGGCGTCCTTGCGCAGATCGTAGGCCACACCCGAGCCCCGGAGGGTCGGTCCGGTCACGCCGAAGCTGATGGCTTCTTCAGCCCTCAGGACTCCGACCTTCTTGGTCCTGCGGGTCCAGATGGCATTGTCTGTCAGAAGCCGGTGGTAACCGTCCACGGCTTTGGGGTATTCAGCCACGAACTCTCTGATCTTGCTGATGAAATCTGGGGTGATGTCCTGAGCCAGGCCCCCGATGCGCAGATAGCTGGGGGTGAGGCGGTAACCGGAGACCTCCTCCACGATGTCCATACACTTCTCACGATCGGAGAAGGCGTAGAAGATCGGGGTCAGGGCCCCGATATCCAGGGCGTGCGTGCCCAGCCAGAGCTGGTGGCCCATGATTCTGGCCAGCTCGGCCATGATGACCCGGATGTACTGGGCCCTTTTGGGCACCTCGATGCCCATGAGGTTCTCAACGGCAAGGCAGAAGCCGAGGTTGTTCAAAGAGGCCGAGGCATAGTCCAGGCGGTCGGTGAGGGGAATGATCTGCTGGAAGTTCTTGCTTTCGGCCATTTTTTCCATGCCTCTGTGCAGATACCCCACATGGGGCTTGGCCTTGACGATGGTCTCCCCCTCCAGCTCCAGCTCCAGGCGGAGCACTCCGTGGGTCGCCGGGTGATGGGGGCCCATGTTGAGAATCATGGTCTTGTGTTCAGTCATTGCTTCTCCAGGACCTTTTCATTGAGAGGTTTGCACCATGCGCCGCTCGGAGGGGTCTCGATCCGGCCATCAATCGACAGACACGATGTCCTTTGTGCCACAGGCCACAAGGACATCTAGCAGAGCCTGTCCTTTTCAAAGGCGGAGATGACCTGGATAGCGGTGTGATCAAACGGCTGATCAAAGTCATGGCCCTTGAGGGGGAACTCTTTGCGCAGGGGGTGGCCCAGGAAATTGTCCCAGGTCAGGATGCGCCGCAGATCAGGATGATTGGCGAAGACAATGCCCAGGAGATCGAAGCATTCCCGTTCCCCCCAGTTGGCCGAAGCCCAGAGGTGGGTCATGGAGGGGGCCTCCTGACCGTCCTCGATGAGGCTCTTGACCACCAGTCGGCGGTTGAAGGCCGTGGAGTAGAGAATGTAGATCAGGTCAAAGCGCGGGCTCCTGGAAGGGTAGTCCACGGCTGTGAGGTCGCTGAGCATATCGTAGCGCAGCTCCTGGCTGTCGCGCAGGAAGGCCATCAGCTCAGCCAGCTGGTCCAGGGGAACGATGACCTGCAGCTGCCCGGCGGTGTGGGCCTGATTTCGAACAACCCGGGGAAACGATTCGCTGATGAGATCGAGGATCTGCTCACTGTTCACGATCGGCACTCCTTCAGCTGGAAACGTTCAGGATGTCCGGGCGCTGGTCCAGACGTTCGGTCTTGATCTTTTCCTGCAGCTTCATCAGCCCGGCCAGCAGCGTCTCCATCCGGGGGGGGCAACCGGGGATGTAGACGTCAACCGGGACGATCTTGTCCACACCCTGGAGCACGGCGTAGCTGATGAACTGACCCCCTGAACAGGCGCAAGCCCCCATGGCCAGGACCCATTTGGGGTCGGGCATCTGCTCGTAGACCATCCGCACCTGGGGGGCCATTTTGTTGGTCACTGTGCCGGCCACAATGAGCAGGTCGGACTGCCTGGGGGAGGGCCGAAACACCTCGGCCCCGAAGCGGGCCATGTCGTAGCGGGGCATCATGGTGGCCATCATTTCCAGAGCGCAGCAGGCCAGACCGAAGGTGCAGGGCCAGATGGAGTTCTTCCTGGCCCAGTTGATCACTGTGGTCAGGCTGGTGGTGATGATGTTCTCACCGTGAAGTTTGCTTTCTAGTCCCATTCCAAGGCTCCACTTTTCCATTCGTACAGCAGACAGACCAGCAAAATGCCGATAAAGACCAGGCCTGCCAGAAACCCAAACATGCCCAGGCTGTCCAGATGGACGGCCCAGGGGTACAGGAACACGCATTCGAGATCGAAGACCAGGAACAGCAGGGCCACGACGTAAAATTTGATCGGGGTCTGCATGTACTGGAACCCTTCGCTGGGCAGGCCGCATTCGTAGGAAGCCAGCTTTTCCTTGGTCCGCCTGCGGGGACCGAGACGGGAGGACAGGAAAACGGTGACGACCCCAAAGCCCAGGGCCATGATCAGGATGTACAAAATGGGGATGTATTCGACGAGCATGGCTGGACCTCCGTCTCAGTGGAGCAATCCGCTTGTGCGAATCGGCATGAGCAACACATCAAGGTTGTGATGATCTTCAACCGCTGTCAGGGTTTCAAAGCGAGGCATGATTTAAAAAAACCAATCATTATGCAGTTTTACATATCAGAGCCCAACGGTCGGGTTTTGTGACAAAAATCACTAGCAGAGCGGCCGGGTTGAGTCAAGCAGGTTTTTGAAAAAGAAAACATTGCTTCTTGTGCCATGTCTTTAGCACAACTTGCACATAATGTGGCCGGTGCTGTCCCGGACATCAGCTGGCGGTCTTCTGGCAGCGACGAACAGCCTGCCCTGCACATACTTTTCCTGAAGTAGGTGCAGGGGGCGAGAGATCAATCTTGTCTTCTCTTCCAGCCGTACCCACTGTCTTCAGTGTGTGCGAGGCTCTGCCAGCGGCAGAGCCATGAGGGGAACGAGATCCGCAGACTGAGACCGGAAGGGATCAGGAAGGTCGGGTTGGCTGTTCAGTCCGGCATGGACCCGGTGGTTTTCGGCTTTACGGAGCGTCTGCCGCAGGATCCAGGCACTGGTGAGCAGAGTCCTGCGGCAGAGGGCAGGGATGATGAAGCGTGAACGGGCCCCTGGAGGCCCCAGGCGAACTACCAGCTGTTGAGCACGTCCTCGCCCATGACCCTGGCGTACTCCTCCTGGAAGGCCTGGAACCGAAACCCCACGACCCGGACCAGGTAGTTCATGAACAGGAAGCCGATCCGGGGATCCTGATCAAAGAGGCGCATCAGATCGTACTTTTCGATCTTCACCAGCTCGCACCTGTCGGTCACGCAATAGGCGGACAGGCGCATCTTGTAGGGCGGGACAAAGCAGGACCAGCCAAGGACCTTGGCTTCCGACTGCCGGGCCTCGATCCTGGTCACGGTTTGATCCTCTGTGGTCGGCGGGTTGCCGGGCAGTTCGAACCGCAGATCGATCTTGCCGTCGCTTTCGATCCAGACCTGGGTGGCGTCGTCGCCTTCCCGAAAGAGCCGGTCCCCTTTGTTGTACTCGGCGCGGTAGCAGTACTTTTGAACCAGTTCGATCTGCTCGGTTGTCAATTCCTTGAAAATGTCCAGGCTCTTCAAGAGTTCGAGTTCGACCATGGCGCATCACCTCCAGCTTAGAGGTTCCGGCCCCGCAAGGCGTGGTGCAGGGCCAGAGGTGGTCTGGGGCCTCATCCTTTCCTGAATGAGGGCTTTTCTGAAAATATGAGTATAAGTATCTTATGTGAAAAGAGAAAAGCAAGTCAATCCGATTTTGCAAAAAAAGGCTGGTCAGCGCGAAGGGGTTCGGCCAGGCTGAGACGGTGTTGTCGCTGAAAGGAGGGTCTGCGGCTCGGAGGACGCCCGCAACCGGGCCAGGTGCACGGCCTTCAGCGAGGTCGGACACCAGGCCGGGGGAGCATTCGATTGCCCAGGGTCAGTCGTTCAGGTCGATGCAGCGCTGTCCAGCGCTGCATCGACCTCAGACCGCCTTTTCCAGCTTCACGGCGCAGACCTTGAGCTCCGGGATCTTGGCGATGGGGTCCATGGCCGGGTTGGTCAGGAGGTTGACGTTGTTCTCGATGAAGTGGAAGGGCATGAAGACCGTGCCCGGCCTGATCCTCTCGGTCACCCGGGTCCTGGCCGTAATGGTGCCCCTGCGGGAAGAGATCCTCACCGCATCACCGGGCTTGAGGTCGAGGTCCTCGGCGTCGGCCAGGTTGATCTCCAGAAACCCTTCGGAGATCTCGTGTTCCAGGGCAGGGGAGTTCCTGGTCATGGTCCCGGTGTGGTAGTGGGAGAAGTTCCGCCCGGTGGTCAGCCAGATGGGGTAGTCCTGGTCCACGATCTCGGCCGGGGGCCGGTATTCGATGGCGTGAAAGAGGCCTCTGCCCCTGGCAAAGGTGTCCTTGTGCAGGAAGGGCGTTCCGGGGTGCTTCTGGTCCGGGCAGGGCCACTGCAGCCCCGGGCCTTCGAGACGATCGTAGGAGATGCCACCGTACGAAGGCGTGACCAGGGCGATTTCCTCCATGATCTGGGCCGGGGATTCGTAGCTCATGGGCATCCCGAATCTGGTGGCCAGCTCCTGGATGATCTGCCAGTCCGGCCTGGACTCCCCGACAGGCTCCACAGCCTGGCGGACCCGCATGACCCGGCGCTCCGTATTGGTGAAGGTGCCGTCCTTTTCGGCAAAGGAGGTCCCGGGCAGGACCACGTCGGCCAGCTTGGCGGTTTCGTTGAGGAAGATGTCCTGGACGACCAGAAAATCGAGGTTTTCCAAAGCCTTTTTGACGTGGCTGCCGTCCGGGTCGCTCTGAACCGGATTTTCGCCGAGGACAAAAAAGGCCTTGACGGATCCGTCCAGGGCCCCGTCGAGCATCTCCGGCAGGGCCAGCCCGACGCCTTTGGGAATGAGAGTCGAGGCCCAGGCATCGGACATCTTGTCCACGGAAGCGTCGTCGGTGACCTTCTGGTATCCGGTGAAGACATTGGGCAACCCGCCCATGTCGCAGGCCCCCTGGACGTTGTTCTGGCCGCGCAGGGGGTTGACCCCGGTGGATTCCCGGCCCAGGTTGCCGGTGAGCATGGCCAGGTTGGCCAGGGACTTGACGTTGTCCACCCCGGTGGTGTGCTGGGTGATGCCCATGCAGTAGAGGATGGAGGCCTTGTCCGCCTGGGCGTAGGTTTTGGCCATGGCCTCGATGGTTTCGGCCTCGATGCCGGTGATCTCGGCAGCCTGGTCCAGGGAGAAAGCCTCGATGGACTTCTTGAAGTCCTCAAAGCCTTCGGTGCGCTCGTCGATAAAGGCCTGATCCTGCCATCCGTTCTTGAGGATGGCGTGCATCATGCCGTTGAGCAGGGCCACGTCGGATCCGAGATTCTGACTGGCGTAGATGTCCGCCCGGTCAGCGATCTGAATCCTGCGGGGGTCGGCGACGATGATCCTGGCCCCCTTTTCCTGGGCCCTGAAGACCCTGGTGGCCACCAGGGGGTGGGATGAGGTGGTGTTGGAGCCGATGATGAAGATGCAGTCCGTATCTGCGATCTCGGCCATGGCGTTGGTCATGGCCCCGGAGCCGAATGCGGCGGCAAGACCTGCCACCGTGGAGGAGTGTCAGAGCCGGGCGCAGTGATCGATGCTGTTCGTCCCCACCCCGGCCCGGGCGAACTTCTGCAGGAGGTAGTTCTCCTCGTTGGTCACCTTGGCCGAGGCCAGGAAGGCCAGACTGTTGGCCCCGTGATCCGAGGCGATCTGCTTGAGCCTGTCCGCAGTGAAGGACAGGGCTTCGTCCCAGGAGACCTCCGTCAATTCGCCGTCCTTGCGCACCAGGGGTCGGGTGAGCCGCCTGGGGCTCTGCACGAACTCGTGCACGTTCCAGCCCTTGATGCACAGCTTGCCCTCATTGGTGGGGCTCGTCTTGCAGGGCAGGGTCCCGACGACCTGTCCGTCGAGGACCTCGAGAAAGAAGTTGCACCCGCAGCCGCAGTAGGTGCACGTGGTCAGTACCGTCCTGTAGTCCATGATCTCTCCTCTGGATCGGCAGGCAGGGTGCTCTGCCGGTCCGATCCCTCAGCCCATGATGTTCAACGGCGATTTCCGATCAGTCGTGAATCCGGTCCGGTAGTCGAACTCCGTATCCAGGATGGCGTTCACCTTCTTGTACAAAGTCCGCAACGGGATGTCCGCAGGGCAGGCCTGTTCACAGAGCCCGCAGTCGATGCACCGCCCGGCCATGTGCACGGCCCGGGCCAGGTGGAAGGCAGGGTTTTCCGGGGGAATGGTCCCGGTCCGGATGAGCTCGTCGTTCTCCAGGCTGCACTCCTTGCAGAAGCAGACCGGGCAGACGTCCCGGCAGCCAAAGCACTTGATGCACTTTTGAAACTCGTCCATCCAGTACTCGAAGCGGTCGTGGAGGTCCAGGCTGTCGACCTCGGTCACCGAGGCGAACTGCTGCGGGTCCACCGCCTCACCTGCCACGTAGTCGTCCGGATAGGGCCTGGCGCATTCGCAGGCCCTGGCCAGCTCCTCCGGACAGGCAATGCCCACTGGAAGGACCTTGTCCCGTTTGAGCTGGTTCCAGAGATACAGGGTTTCCAGGCCCCGCTGGTCGCATCCCCGGACCAGGATCCCAAAGGTCTTGTCTGGATAGGACCTGGCCAGCCGGACCAGGATCTTGTCCAGGGGGTACCTGGCCTGACCTGGCCGGTCCAGGTCTCCGAGGACGAGATCGGACAGTTCGTCCGCACTGGTGAAGAGATGGGGGCAGACGTGACCGTGCCTGTTCATGAGACCGAGAAACCCGGCGATATCCCCGGATTCCAGAAGCTCCTTGACCCTCTTGCTGACGTCGTCGATCATGATCTGCTCTGTGTGCTCTGGGTTGAAAACAATCCGGGCCTGACCGGGCAAGGGCGGTCCCCGGCCCGGCACGCCCTGTCAGGCCGCTTCCTCCTGTGCAGAGGGCTTTCTCAGCGGCGACGGGCCGAGCTCTTTCAGGGCCTGGACAAAGTCGTTGATCTCTTCACGAAACTCGGGTGCTTCCGCTGAGGAGACCCATCTGGCCCGGAGACGGTCTTCCTCAATGCCGGAGAAGTCCATGAGTTTGCGCATGAACCGGACGCGTTTTTCTGCTGAGACATTACCGTACAGGTAATTGCAGTCGCCCTGGTGTCAACCGCCCACGAAGACCCCGTCCACACCCTGCTGAAAGGCCAGAATGACGTGGTGGGGGGAGACACTGCCACTGCACATGACCCGAACCACCCTGATGTTGGTCGGGTACTGCAACCGACTGACCCCGGCCAGGTCAGCAGCGGCGTACGCTCACCAGGTGCACAGGAAGCAGATGATCTTGGGTTCGAAGTCGTGACTGCTCATGAGGCATCCTTTTTTTGAAGTTTCATACGAGGCGTCGGTGTTCAGCCCGGCCGCTGACTGGGCTGAACACTGTTTTCTGACCTCTGTTTTCTGCCCTCTGTCTTCTGATCCCTGTCCTCTGATTTCTGTCCTCTGTTCACGCCGCCGCCCTGATCTGGGCCATGAGCTGTTTGGGCTTGTAGCCCCTGAGCTGGGCGCTTTCCGAAGGACAGGTGGCTGCGCAGTTGCCGCACCCCTTGCACAGGATCTCGTTCACCCGGCAGACGCCCTGGTCTGGATCAAAGGAAATGGCCTGGTACGGGCAGACGTCGATGCAGCCCAGGCAGCCCACGCAGGTCACGGGGTTGATCTCAGCCACAATGGCGCTGGAGACGAGCTGATCCTTGAACAGGATCGTCCCCACCCGGGCCGCGACGCCAATGCCCTGGGACCTGGCCTCATCCACGCAGGCAGGGTACCTGGCCGAGCCGCAGACAAAGATGCCGTCGGCCGCAAAATCAAGGGGCCTGAGCTTGGCATGGGCCTCGAGAAAGAAACCGTTCTGGTCCGTGGGCACGCGCATCAGCCTGGAGATGTCGGTCGCGTCGTCCCTGGCCACCAGAGGGGTGGACAGGACCAGGAGATCGTACTCCAGCTCTTTTTCCACCCCCAGGAGGGCATGCATGAAACGGACCTTGCCCTCTTCCACGGCTGGGGGATGGGCCGGGTCGTACACGCTGAAGTCCACGCCCTGACCCCGGGTGTCCCAGAAGAGCTTTTCCCTTTCGGTGCCGTACATCTGCATGTCCCTGTAGAGCACATGGACTTCGGCTTCCGGGTCCTGCTCCCTGATCAGGCTGGCGTTCTTGACTGCGGTCAGGCAGCAGATCCGGGAGCAGTACTCCCGCTCCTCGTCCCTGGCCCCGACGCACTGAATCATGACCACCCGTTTGGCGCTCAGGGATCCCTGCCTGAGCCGGCCCTCGAGCTCACTCTGGCTGATGACCGTCTTGCCGTCGTAGCCGAATTTGCCCTCCGGGCGGAGAGGAAGGGCGCCCGTGGCCACGACGATGCTCCCCACGTGCTCCTGGAGGCTCTCGCCCTCAGCAGTGTCAAAGGTCACGGTGTAGTTCCCGATGTAGCCCCCGACATGCTTGAGAGCGGCTCCGGTGTGCACGGTGACGTTCTCGCTGGCGTCCATGGCTTCGATGAGCGGCTGCAGGCGGTCGCTGGCCAGATCCTTGTCCGGACCCAGCCGGTGCAGGCCCCGAAGAACCCCGCCCAGCTGCTTGCTCTTTTCCAGCAGGACCACTTCAATGCCCATCTCAGCCAGGGACCAGGCCGCGGACATCCCGGCCACGCCCCCGCCGATGACCACGGCCCTGGGGACCAGGGAAGACAGGATGTCTTCCTGGGGCTCCAGGTTGGCGCTCTTGGCCACCCCCATGCGCACCAGCTCCTTGGCCTTTTCCGTGCCGCCCGCCTTGTTGCCCATGTGCACCCAGGAGCACTGGTCCCGGATGTTGACCATCTCGAAGAGGTATGGATTGAGCCCGGCCTCGGCGCAGGAGGAGGAGAACAGGGGGTGGTGGGTCCTGGGTGAGCAGGAGGCCACCACGACCCGGTTCAGGTCGTGCTCCTGGATGGCCTTTTTGATTTCCTGGATTCCGGCCTCAGAGCAGGTGTAGAGGTTCTCCTTGGTGAAGGCCACTCCAGGCAGGGTGGAGGCGAACTCCGTGACCTGGGAGCAGTCCAGGTGCCCGGCGATGTTCGAGCCGCAGTCGCAGATGAAAACCCCGATGCGCAGGTCGTCGTTCTGGCTCTGTGTGCTGTTGGTCATCTTTGATCCTCTTCTCAGGATGCCTTGCGCAGGTGTTTGGTCTGAGGTCCGAAATGAGCCGTGATGGTCTGGACCGCCCGGGTGGCCGCACTGCTGGCCTGGGCCACAGACTCGGGGATATCGATGGGGCTGTGGCTGCATCCGCAGGCGAAGATGCCCGGCCGGGTGGTGTCCAGAGGATTGGCCCGGTCGGTCTTGAAGAAGCCGAACTCGTTGAGCTCGATGCCCAGAATCTCGGCCAGGGCCTTGTTGGCCCGGCTGGGGGCGCAGGCCGTGGCCAGAATGATCAGGTCGAACTCTTCGTGCTTGACGTGCTGGTCAAGGGTGTCCTCGTAGACCACGACCGGATTCTCGTTTCTGCCCTTGACGATTTCCGCCACCCTGGCCCGCTTGTAGGTGACGTTGGAGGTGTTGCCTCCCCGGACCTTGTACTCCTCGAAACCCTTGCCCACGGCCCTGATGTCCATGCCGAAGATGGTCGAGTGCGTTTCGGGCTCGTGCTCGTGGGCGATGATGGCCTCCTTGATGGAGTGCATGCAGCAGTACCCGGAGCAGAACGGGTAGAAGCGGATGTCCCTGGAGCCAACGCACTGGATGAAGGCCAGGTTTTTGGCCACGGTGAACGATTCGGCCTGTTGCTTCAGGGTCTCGAGTTCTGAGGACTCCTGGAGCCATTTTTCGTAGGCTTCGGCCCACTTCAGCCGATCCGGGTCCTCTTCAGCTTCGGCGGCCTTGAAGGCTGCGTGGAATTCTTCCGAAGACTGCTCGAACTTCTTTTCAAAGTTGTCCACGGCTCGCCTGGACTTCTTGACCGCCTTCTCCAGATCCTCGATTCTGTTCTCCACGGCCCGGTCAGAAGGCCGGTCCAGGTGCCCGCCGGTGGGACCGCTGGCGGAGAGGAGGCGCTCGAACTCAATGGCCGTGACCACGTTCTTGAGATCCTTGTACCGGTACTCCTGGATCCGGCTGGGATCGAAGACGTCGTAGCCGATGGCCACGATGATGGCCCCGACGTCAAGGTTGAGGATGGTGTCCTGCTGCTCGAAGTCAATGGCCTCGGCCTGGCAGGCCTTGGCGCAGGCCCCGCACTTCTTTCCGGCAAAGACCCGGCAGTGGTCGGTGTCAATGGTGTGCGTGGAGGGGATGCCCTGGGCGAACCAGCTGTAGATGGCCTTGCGGGTCCCCAGCCCCTCGTTGAAGGCATCCGGGACGGTGGTGGGGCATTTTTCGGTACAGGCTCCGCAGCCGGTACACCTGGACTCGTCCACAAACCGGGCCTTTTTGCGCACCGTGACCTGAAAGTCTCCGGCCTGCCCCTCGACCTTTTCCACCTCGCTGTAGGCCAGGAGGTCTATGTTGGGATGTCGACCGACATCCAGCATCTTGGGCGAGAGAATTCAGATGGCGCAGTCGTTGGTGGGGAAGGTCTTGTCCAGCTGGGCCATCTTGCCGCCAATGCTGGGCAGGCTCTCCACCAGCTTGACCTGGAACCCCATCTCGGCCAGGTCCAGGGCTGACTGGATTCCGGCGATACCGCCTCCGATCACAAGGACATCCTTACTCACGGGAATGCTCCTTTTCAGCTTTGCCTTCGGCAAGGCTGACAGGTCGATGGTTGAGGGTGGATGGTTGAGGGAAGAAAACAATCCCTGTTTGGGTCAATGATAACGATCAACACGGCCAGTTTGCTGTGAACGCTCGTCCCCGGTTCAGGAAGCCGCCCCGTCGACAGGCGGCATCCTGTCAGGCCGCCCGCATGAGGCCGGACGGGCCGAGCTCCCTGATGGTTTCGGTGAAATCCCTGGCCACTTCGGCAAAGCGTCCGGCCTCGGCTGAGGAGATCCACTCCAGCCGGACCCGCTGCGGCTCGATGCCCAGAAGGTGAACCAGTTCAGTGGTGGTCTCAAACATGCGTTCCGCTTTGACATTACCGTCCAGGTAATGGCAGTCCCCGATGTGTCACCCGGCCACAAGGACGCCGTCGGCCCCTTTCTGCAGGGATTTGAGAATGAAGCTGGGGTTGATCCGTCCGGAGCACATGACCCGGATGATGCGCATCTCGGGGGGGTACTGCATCCGGCTGACCCCGGCCAGATCCGCCGCGGAATAGGCGCACCAGTTGCAGGCAAAGGTGATGATGTTCGGGGTGAAGTCTGCAGTCATACCTCTCTTCCTTAGCTGGCTGCCCCTCAAGGCCCGATTGCTTCGTTGCTGCAGAGGATGCATCCCCTCACGTATGTCAATACGCTACGGGGCTGCATCGTCTTTGCGCCTCGCACTCAGACCTTTGTGAACAGCCAGCGTGTCATGTGTCTGTGAACACCACTCTGGGCCTCAAATGTGTTCTGATGTTTTTACCCTTATTCACATGAATTGTGAGACTCGGAAAGATTGATTTGCAAAAACAAAAAACAATTTTTCAGTGTCAGCCGGTCATCCGGCTGACATTTACGCCAGGGCGCTTTCGACCATGGCCATGATCTTTTCATCCTCGTAGTGGTGCACGTCAGCGGCCCCTGTGGGGCAGGCCACGGCACAGGCCCCGCACCCCTTGCACAGGGCGGACTTGACTTCAGCCACCTGTTGGGAGCCGCTCCTGTCCACAAGCTCAATGGCCGCGAAGGGGCAGGCCTCGACGCATTCGCCGCATCCCCGGCAGAGAAATTCGTCCACCCTGGAGACGATCCCTTCCACGGTGAGCTCCTGTCTGGAGAGGACCACAGCGGCTTTGGCTGCAGCCGCCTTGGCCTGGGCGATGGACTCCTCGATGGGTTTGGGGTAGTGGGCCAGCCCGGCCACAAAGATGCCGGCAGTGGCGAACTCCACCGGGCGCAGCTTGGGGTGGGCCTCCATGAAAAAGGCGTCCTCGTTGGTGGACAGCTTGAACATCTGGGCCAGGGCCTCATTGTCCCCGGGGATGATGGCCGAGGCCAGGACCAGCAGGTCCGAGGCGATGACCAGGTCGCGGTCCAGAATGGGATCGTGAACCGAGACCTCCAGCCCCTGACCGCTGGCCGTGACCCTGGGCTTGTGCTCCAGGTCGAAGCGGATGAAGATGACGCCTTTCTGACGGGCCTTCCTGTAGAGGTCTTCCCGGTGTCCATAGGTCCGGATGTCCCGGTTGAGGACATAGACGTTCATCTCCGGCTTCTGTTCCTTGAGGGCCAGCGCCGATTTGACGGAGTGGGTGCAGCAGACCTTGGAGCAGTAGGGCCGGTCCGGTTCCCTGGAACCGACGCACTGGATGAACACGGCGCTTTCAGCTTCGGTCACCCTGGAGTCCCCGGCGGACATGGCGGCATCAAAATCCAGATGGGTCATGACCCGGTCGTGCTCGCCGTAGAGGTGCTCTTGGGGTTTGTGCTCCCTGGCGCCAACAGCCACGATGACCGCCCCGTGCTTGAGCTCCGTGTCCTGGCCGTTGGCGGAGATGGTGGCCTCGAAGTTGCCGACAAAACCCCTGGCATTCGTGACCCGGGCATTGGTGTGGACATCGATCCCGGGGTGTGCCGAGACCTGTTTCACCAGCTCCTGCAGGCCGGCCTGGATGTCTTCGCCCTGCCAGGTCTGGAGGAGTTGCCGGGCCGTGCCGCCGAGTTGTCCGGACTGCTCCACCAGGGTGGCCTGAAAACCCTGCTCAGCCACAGACAGGGCCGCCGTCAGGCCGGAGAGCCCGCCTCCGATGATCAGGGCCCGGTTGTTCACCGATATCCTCGGCTCTTCCAGCGGCTCGATCAGGTTGGCCCGGGCAACGGCCATGCGCACCAGATCTTTCGACTTCAGGGTGGCCTGTTCAGGGTCTCTGGAATGGACCCAGGAGCACTGATTGCGGATGTTGGCCATTTCAAAGAGGTACTTGTTCAGACCGGCATCGCGGATGGTCTCCTGGAACAGGGGCTCATGCGTCCTGGGGGTGCAGGCGGCCACGACCACCCGGTTCAGGTCCTGCTCCTTGATGGTCTCGATCATCTTCTCCTGGGTGTCCTGGGCGCAGGTGAACTGATTCTCTTCAACATAGGCCACCCCGGGCAGAGACCTGGCATACTCGGCCACAGCCGGTACGTCGACGATCCCCCCGATGTTGGTGCCGCAGTTGCAGACAAAGACCCCTATGCGGGGTTCCTGCTGGCCCACAGGGATTTCATCCGGAAAAACCTTCTCCTGGACCAGCTCTCCCCTGGCCCTGGCCAGATCCATGCCTGCATTGCAGGCTGCAGCAGAGGCCTCCATGACCGACTGGGGAATGTCCTTGCATTCCTGCAGCACGCCGGCCACATAGACTCCCGGGCGCGAGGTGGACACCGGGGCGAAGTCTCTGGTGGCCACGAAATTGTAGTGATCGAGCTCAATGCCCAGCTGGCGGGCATTCTGAACCGCAGAGCTCGACGGCTCCATGCCCACGGAGAGGACCACGAGGTCAAAGTCCTCGTGACAGAGCTGTCCCTGCTCATCGGCGTAGGACAGGGTCAGCGTCCCGGAGGAATCCTTTTCGATGATCGAGTGAACCCGGGCCCGGACGAACCTGATCCCGTCGTTCTGGGCCTTGTTGGAGTAGCGCTCGAACTCCTTGCCCGTGGTGCGCATGTCCATGTAGAAGATGGCCGGCTGGCAGTCCTGGCCCACATGCTCCATGGCCATGGCCGCTTCCTTGATGGCGTACATGCAGCAGACCGACGAGCAGTAGCCATTGTCGCAGCGGTTGATGTCCCTGGACCCGACGCACTGCAGCCAGGCGATCCGCCTGGCCGGCTGATGATCGGAGACGCGTTCGACATGTCCGCCGGTGGGACCGCCGGCCGAGAGGATCCGTTCGAATTCGATGGAGGTGACCACGTTGTCGAGCTCGGAGTACTGATAGGTGTCCAGGTCCGAGGGGTCAAAGGTCTGCATGCCCCCGCTGAGGATCACCGCTCCGACATTCAGGGAGAGCTGCTGTTCCTGCTCGTCAAAGAGGATGGCCCCGGTGGGGCAGTACTTTTCACAGGCCTTGCACTTCCCCTTTTTGAAGTAGATGCAGCGGTCCTGGTCGATGACGTACTTCAGGGGCACGGCCTGGGGATAGGGCAGGTAGATGGCCTTGCGCTTGGCCAGGCCCTCCTGAAATTCGTCCTGGGTCTTGGCCGGGCATTTCTCAGCGCACAGACCGCAGGCGATGCACTTTTCAGGATCAACGAATCTGGGGGCTTTGCTCACGCTCAGGCTGAAGTCGCCTTCCTGTCCTCCTATGCCGGTGACTTCGGAGCGGGTCAGGATCTCGATATTGATGTGCCGGCCGACCTCGACCAGTTTGGGGGCGATGATTCACATCGCGCAGTCGTTGGTCGGGAAGGTCTTGTCCAGCTGGGCCATGACCCCGCCAATGGCCGGGGACTTTTCGATCAGGTAGACGTAGTACCCGGACTCGGCCAGATCCAGAGCGGACTGGATTCCGCTGATCCCGCCGCCGACCACGGCCACTGCGCCCTGGACCCTGGAAGCGTCCTGTGCGTTCATCGATGTTCCTCCAGCGAGGTTCAGATTTCAAGACCGGGAGACGGGGATCGTTACCCCAGACATTCCCGGAGGTACGCATAGATGTCGGTCACGGCCAGATCCATCTCGGCTGCGTTTCTGGCACAGGAAAAATGGATCTGACACTTGGGACAGGAGGTGATCAGGGTCGAGGCCCCGGTGGCAGCCGCTTCCTGCAGCCGGTCGAGCTGCATGGCCCTGGAGCAGGAAGAGCACTCCATCCAGGCCGAGGTGCCGCAACAGGTGGCGTTGACCCGGTTGCGGTCCATCTCCCTGAAATCAATATCCGGAATCTGTTCGAGGAGCTGCCTGGGCTCCTCATAGAGGCCCAGCCACCTGCCAAGGCGGCAGGGGTCGTGGTAGGTCACCGGACCGTTGCCCGAAGGCTTGAGATTCAGGCCGGCCCCGGGGAGCTCCCGGGCCAGGAACTCGGTCACGTGGAGGACTTCAAAGGGCAGCTCCCCGAACTCCCGGGCATAGTCCCGCTTGAAGGTCATGTACCCTTCAGGGCAGCCAAAGAGCACCGTCTTGGCCCCTGACCCCCTGATGACCTCCATGTTCAGCCTGGCCAGCCTGGAAAAGGTGTCCTGCTTGCCGCTCCAGAGGGCATCGTGTCCGCAGCACCGCTCCTCGTCGCTGACCACCGGCTCGATGCCCAGAGCATTGAGCAGGGCCAGGATGGACCGGGCCGACTCCAGGGGGGAGATGTCCAGGTAGCGGAAGGCGACTTCAAAGTAGGGCAGACAGCCGACAAAATAGAAGACGTCGCCCTGTTCACGGATGGTCCCGACCTCAGTGGTCCAGTCGGTCCTGTTCTGATGCACGTCGGTGGTTTGCAGGTCGGCGATGGTCTGGAGAACGCCGTGATGGCTTTCCAGAGGGAGGTTGTTCTTCTTTCTGGCCTCAATGCGGTAGGAGCGGATGAATTCCGGGAAGTCAATGGCCACCGGGCAGCGGGTGCTGCACCTGGCGCAGCTCAGACAGGCCCACAGGTCCCGGCAGTTGAGAAAATCCGCTTCCTGGTCGATCAGGGCCCGCTTGATGATCTGGCGGGGGGAGAACCTGTCCCACTCGTAGCTCACAGGGCAGCTCCCCGTACACACTCCGCATTCCATACAAAAATTGATCTGTCTCTCTGTCAGCTGCATAGTCGGCTTCCCGGGTCTGCTGTCAGGCTCTGCACATCAGGGCATCAGGCACAGGATCTTTTGTCAATTTTCCAAATCATTCAGGACACTATTTCAGGAGGAAATTGGTTGTCAAGGCTGAAATCAGAATCGCGGCTGCGAAGCATGGAATGGAGGGTCATGCCGGGAGGCTGCATCGCCATGACCAGGAGAGGGGGGCACAGTTTCGGCGCTGCCGCTGGCGGCCTTGAAAGGAAGAGCTTGTGTCCGGTGGACGGGCACAGTAAGATGTCAGACCGGTCACCGGGACGACCCGGCTGATCAGGGAGAGGATCTGAACATCGGACCGCCGGGGAGCGGCTTTAGGTGAGGAAGCGCCTATGACGTGTCTGCAGGGCATGATTTTTGATTTTGACGGGACCCTGGCCGAGCTGAACATCGATTTCCAGTTCATGAAGCGCCAGATAGCCGAGCTGGCCTCCCTGTTTCTGGACTCCGAAGTCAGGCCCAACTCCAGGCCGGCCCTGGAGTGGATTGAGGAGCTGTCCGCCAGGATGCGTCAAAGCCTTTCAGAGGCCGATGTCCTGGAGTTTCAGTCCCGCTGCCGGTTTCGGATCATTGCCCTGGAAATGGAGGCGGCAGAAAAGGGGGCCCTCTTTCCCTTCAGCGCACGCTTGCTGGCAGAACTCAGGGACATGGGGATGAGGACCGGAATCATCACCCGGAACTGCACAGCTGCGGTCAAGGCCGTCTTTCCAGACGTTCACCTGGCCTGCGACGTCTTTCTGGCCAGGGACAGCGTCTCCCGGGTCAAACCGCATCCAGAGCACGCCCTCAAGGCTGCGGAGCGGCTGCGAATCGCCCCAAAGCAGTGCATCCTGGTCGGGGATCATCACCTGGACATTCAGTGCGCCAAGAGTGCGGGCATGCTCAGTGCAGGGGTGGGGACCGGCAGCTTCAATCTCGAGGAGCTTCAGCAGAGCGGCCCGGATGTTGTGGCAGCGGATGCCGAAGCCCTGGTGGCCTTGCTGGCAGGAAAGGAGCAGATGCCCTGCGGCCTTGGTTGATGGTTCAAACGGCAGCCCAAGGTTTGACTCTCTGCCGGGTCGTGATTACATATCCCGATGTTTGTCAGCTTTGGCTCAAGCTGCGAGAGCAGTTTTCGGTTCGATACGCTTTCAACGAGGAGTGATCATGTGTCTCGCTGTGCCCGCTCAGGTCAGGAAGATTGAAAACGGATGCGCCACCTGCTCTGTGGAGGGGGGGAAGACCACGATTCAGGCTTCGCTCATGCTTCTGGACGAGGAGGTCTGCATCGACGACTACCTGCTCATCCATGCCGGGTTCGCGCTCAGGCGTCTGGATCTGGACGAGGCCAGGGAAACGCTGGCCCTGATGCGGGAAATGGCTGCCCAGGATCTCAATCATTCGGAGCAAGGCCTGTGAAATACATCATTTTTGAAGATTTCAGCGGCAAGGAGACCCCGATTCTCTTTCCGTCCAGAATCCTCCACGATGAAATGCGGGAGCAGATGCCCTACGCCAAAGTCGTCTCTGCCGGACACGTTTGCCTGGAGCAGGATTTTGTCTGCCAGGGGCGCTCCAAGGAGCTCAATGTTGTGTCCAGGCCCGAGGACTCCGGGGTCATCGCGGCCCATTTCAGACCCGGAGGGGGTGGCGGGCCAGCCTGATCACCCTGGTTTTCGTCTGTCTTTGCTCATCAGTCATCATTTAAGAGGAGGTCATCACTCCATGTCCAGAATTGCCCGTCGAGGTCTGCAGCTGTTGATCGCTGCGGCGATCGTCTTTTTTCTGTCTCAAACCGCTTCCGGCGCCCTTCCCGACTTTGCTGAGCTGGCTCAGAAGTCCAGCCCGGCCGTGGTCAATATCAGCACGGTCAAAGTGGTGGAGACGTCGAAGCGGCTGAAACAGTTCTTTCATCCATTTCAACGCAAAGGCTCTCCTTTCGAGGATTTCTTTGATCAGTTCATGCCCGACACCCCTCAGAAGCGCAGAGAAAACGCGCTGGGATCCGGGTTCATCATCTCCAAGGACGGATTTGTGGTCACCAACAATCATGTTGTGGAGAAAGCAGATGAGATCAAGGTCATCCTTCAGGGCGGTGAAGAGTCCTACCCGGCTGAGATCGTTGGCCGGGATCCGGAAACCGATCTGGCTCTGCTGAAGATTGAAGCGGACAGAGACCTTCCGGTCCTCCAGTTCGGAAAATCACAGGATCTCGTGGTCGGCGAGTGGGTCATGGCCATCGGCAACCCCTTTGGCCTGGATCACACGGTGACGGCGGGGATCATCAGCGCCAAGGGCAGGGTTATCGGAGCCGGGCCCTACGACAATTTTCTCCAGACCGACGCCTCCATCAACCCGGGCAACAGCGGCGGGCCGCTGCTCAACGGCGAAGGCCGGGTGGTGGGCATCAACACGGCCATTGTGGCCAGCGGCCAGGGCATCGGGTTTGCCATCCCCAGCAGCATGGCCGAGGATGTCATCGCCCAGCTCAAGAAGTTCAAGAAGGTCAAGCGCGGTTGGCTGGGGGTGACCATTCAGGATGTGGACGAGAACACGGCCAGGGCCCTGGGGCTGAGCGAGCCCAAGGGGGCCCTTGTGGCATCGGTCCGTCCCGAAGACCCGGCAGCAGAGGCCGGGATCAGGGTTGGAGACGTCATTGTCTCCGTCAATGGCAAGTCCATCGAGAACGCTGGCGACCTGACCAGAACCATCGGCCGGCTCTCCCCTGACGAAACCGTGAACATGACCGTGTGGCGCCAGGGAGAGGTCAGCGAGCTCGAGGTCACCCTGGGCGAGCGGGACGTCGATGTGGCCAGAGCCATGCCTGCCCAGGAACAGCAACAGGGCGACTTGCTGGGCATGGAGCTCAAGACGGTCACCGCCGAGGAGGCGGAGTCCCTTGGGCTCACATCCCCCAAAGGTCTGCTCGTGGTGGAGATCGCGGACGCCAGCCCTGCGGCCGAGGCCAACATCAGGCCGGGCGACGTCATTCTCGAGGCCAATGGTCAGGCCGTGAACAGCCTCTCTGAGCTCCAGGAGGTGCTTGACGACGATGCCCGGAAAAAGGGCGTGGTCATGTTCCTGATCAAGCGTCAGGGGCAAAACCTGTTCCGAACCATCCCCCTGCCCGAATAAAAGATGCCCTCGGCCCGTTCCGGCCGGGGTCATCTTTGATGTTGACTTCAGGGCACCTCCGGCAGTCAGGTCCCTGGCCTGGCTCCCAGAGGTGCCTTTGTTTGAAGAATGGTGTGCCTCGTGTGAAACGGAACTCCAGGGAAAGGCCAGACTGCTTCTCTGCGGCTTCACATGATGCGGGGCTTTGAAGTGACACGTGGTCTGGCTGGCATGGAGCGCAGTCAGAGTCTGCCCTTCGAGAGGCGGGACATGGTCCGAAATCGAAAGATCCTGGCCGGGGCCAAGGTCAACCTGTATCTGAAGATCGTCGAGCGGAGAGCTGACGGCCTGCACAACCTGGAGAGCCTCTTCGTTCCGGTCAGCTCCCCCAGGGATGTCCTGACCCTCGACTCCCTGCCAGGGGATCAGGGGCTGCAGCTGAGCTGCAACTGGAAAGAACTGGAGACCGAAGAGAACATCCTGGTCAAAACATACGCCCTTTTTGGGGAACAAACCGGGAGATGGCCGAGCCTGGGGGTCCATCTGGACAAACAGATTCCCATGGGGGCGGGGCTTGGGGGAGGGAGCTCGGATGCGGCCGCCCTGCTCAAGGCCCTGTTCGAGCTTGAAGGGCTGGACTGCTCTGATCAGGACCTCACCGGCCTGGCCAGCAGAATCGGCTCAGATGTCCCTTTTTTCATCAGGAATGTTCCAGCCTGGGTTGAAGGGGCTGGCGAACGGATCACGCCCCTGAGTCTTGACCTGAGCGCATGGCGGATGCTCGTGATCTGCCCACAGATCCGCATCTCCACCAGGCAGGCCTATCAAGCCTGGGACAGAGCCTTCAACGGTCCTGAAAGCCAGGGGACCAGTGACTTGACAGCACATCATTTTCAACTTAGTAAATTCTTTTGCTTGAGTGGCCGATGTTTGATGAACAGCTTTGAACGCGTGGTTTTTGATCTCAGCCCCGACCTGAGAGGACTCAAGAAGACACTGCTTGCAGCCGGTGCGGATGGGGTGGTGCTCAGCGGATCCGGATCAGCCCTGGTGGCTGTCTGTTGCTCAGACAAGAGGCTCCGGGCGCTGATCAGTGTTTGCCACAAGGAAGAGATCGCCTCATACGTTTCTCAATAACCAGCGCTGGGGTGTAGCCAAGTGGTAAGGCAACGGGTTTTGGTCCCGTCATTCGGAGGTTCGAATCCTTCCACCCCAGCCAGCTGATCTGATCCTGCCGCCAGTGCCGCGATCCACGCCAGCACGTTCACATCATGACACCACGTCTTCCTCTTCTTGGGCAAGCTGACGAAGCTCCTTCAGGGCACGTTGACCTGGTCGCTGACCTTGTATTTGTGAGGGGCTGCTCCGGACAAGGACGTCTGCAATGAGGTCGACTGCCAGATCCGCTCACGACATGTGCTGAAGGAAAGAGCTATGGAAACCTACGGCGACTTGAAACTCATTACCGGGACCGCCAACCCTAAACTGGCTGAAGCCATTGCTGAACATCTCAACTGCCCGTTGACGCCTCGGATTGCCAAGCCCTTCAGCGACGGTGAGATCAGGATAGAGATCGGCGCCAATGTCCGAGGCAGCGATGTCTTCGTCATTCAATCCACCTGCAACCCGGTCAACACCAATCTGATGGAGCTCTGCCTGATGCTGGACGCCCTGAAGCGGGCCAGCGCCAAGCGGATCACGGCCGTGCTGCCCTACTACGGATACGCCAGGCAGGACCGCAAGGTGATCCCCAGAGTGCCCATCAGCGCCAAGATGGTGGCCGACTTTCTGACCGTCGCCGGGGCCAACCGCGTCCTGACCATTGACCTTCATGCCGGACAGATCCAGGGCTATTTCAACATCCCTGTGGACAACCTCTATGCCTCCAAAGCGCTGTTCGAATATCTGGAGTGGATTGAAGACGACAAAGTGGTCATTTCCCCTGACGCCGGCGGGACAGAGCGGGCCAGGGCCTATGCCAAGAGGCTGAAGACGAGCCTGGCCATTGTGGACAAAAGGCGGGACGAGCCGAACAAGGCCCGGGCCATGAACATCATCGGCGATGTGGCCGGCAAATGCGCCATCATTGTCGATGACATGATCGACACTGCTGGCACGCTCGTGGCTGCAGCCGAGGCCCTGTACGACAAAGGCGCCAAATCGGTTCTGGCCTGCGTGACCCATCCGATTCTCTCCGGACCTGCCCTGGAGAGGATTGAAGAGTCCAAGTTGAGCAAGGTCATCGTCACGGACACGATCCCCTTGCGACCGGAAGCTGAAAAATGCTCCAAGATCAAGGTCATTTCAGTGGCGGCCCTGCTGGCACAGGCCATCAGCAATATTTACAAGGAATCTTCCGTCAGTGTCCTGTTTTCATGAGCCACTCGATGGCCGTCGCGTGATTCATGAAAACAGCCTGAGCATACCATGAGAGGGAAAGGAGAGGTTATGGCAGTGGAATACAGCCTTGAGGTGGTCAAGAGGACCGAAACAGGCAAAAACGCAGTCCGCAGGCTCAGAAGGGAAGGGTTTGTCCCTGGCGTGTTCTACAACAAGCAGGGCAACAACATCCCCTTGAAAGTTCCGTACTCCACCCTGGAGAGGGTCTATCTCAGAGCCCACAAGTCCAATATCGTCGAACTGCGGGTTCAAGACGGCGCGCAGCAGGAGACTCATCCGGTCCTGATCTGGGACCTGCTGGAGCATCCCGTCAAAAACCTCATCCTCCACGCCGATTTCATGGGTGTGGACCTGAAGACAGAGATGGATATGGATGTGTCCATTCAGGTCACGGGGACGGCCAAGGGTGAGGATGAAGGCGGCATCGTCTCCCTCTACAGGGATATGATCACGGTGACCTGCCTGCCCACGGCCATTCCGGATCAGATCGAGATCGATGTCAGCGAGCTGGGGATCAACGACAGCATCAATGTCGAGGACCTCGTGCTTCCGGAAGGGGTCAAGCTCAAGGACGTGGACGAGAACTTCGCCGTGGTCGGCGTGATGCCTCCGGAAGCTTCTGTTGAGGAAGAGGAAGCGGCTGAAGAAGGCGAAGAAGGTGGAGCCGGGGAGACCGGCGGTGAAGCCGGCGAGGCCGGAGAAGGGGACTCTGGAGAGGAAGAGTCTGAGTAGCCTTTTGTTCATGATTCAAAGGCATCAGGGCTGGACGCTGGCAGGACAGGAATCCGGCCCTGGTGCCATTCTCATCCACATGCCCCTCCCCTCATACCACGTGGCCTCTGCAGTTCGACCGCGGTCGAGGCAGGGTACGACACGCAGATGAGTTCCATTTCTGATCACTGATGGCATATGCGGGTCTCATTGCCGGCCTGGGCAATCCAGGAGCTGAATACGCCAGGACGCGGCACAACGTCGGCTTCATGGCCGTCCAGAGATTTCTCGATCTGGCTGAACAGGAGAACGACAATGTCTCCAGGCCCAGAGAGACCAGGGGGCTGCATCGGGTCTGGTCCTGGACACCGCAATGGTCGTCGCGTCCCTGGCTGGTCTGTGAGCCTGCGACCTTCATGAACCGCAGCGGACAGTCCCTGTCCCTGTTGTGCAGAAAAAACGGCCTCCGGACGGATCAGGTCCTGGTCATCCATGACGAACTGGATCTTGCCCTGGGAACGATCCGTTTCAAGTTCGGCGGCGGCCTGGCCGGGCACAACGGGCTCCGGTCCATCGCCCAGAGCCTGGGCGGGCGGGACTTTTACCGACTGCGGATGGGGATCGGCCGTCCGGACTCCGGACAGGACGTGACCAGGTATGTGCTGTCGCCTTTCACCCGCAAAGAGCGGATCGAGCTCGATCCGGTCCTGGACAGGGCTGCTCAAGGACTGAGGGTGTTTACCGAGCAGGGTTTTCAGGCTGCCATGAATGGCTTCCATTGAATGTGAGCTCAAACCCAATCGTTGAGACCTGCCAGGGGCAGGACTGAAACAGGACTCCCGGGATTGAAAAGACCTGGACTCCCCTGACTGAATGAGGTAAAATTCTTCTTTGTCCGGTCTTTTCTCTATGAGGAGGCGGTGGTTGTGTTTGAAATAGACCAACTGGTGGTTTACCCGGCCCAGGGTGTCGGGCGGGTTGAGGCCATTCAATCTCAGGAAGTCGGCGGAACCAGGAGTGATTTTTATGTTGTCCGCATCCTGAGCAACGGGGGGACTCTCCTGGTGCCGGTCGACAATGCAGAAAATGTCGGGCTCCGGAACGTCTGCAATCTTGAATACGGTCAGGATGTGCTCAAGTCCATGCAGGACTGGACCGACTTCAAAGGGTATGCAGGCCAGAACTGGAACCGCAGGTACCGGGAGTACTCTGAAAAGCTCAAGAGCGGTGATCTGTCGGATGTGGCCTATGTCCTCAAGGAACTCATCCTCATCTCCCAGGACAAGGAGCTGTCCTTTGGGGAACGGCGTCTGATGGAGCAGGCCATGGGGCTCATCACCATGGAGCTGTCCCATGCCCTTGGTCGGGAGCAGAGCGAAATTCAGGATGATATCGAGCACATTTTCCATGAAATTCTGCAGAAAGACTCTTGACCGGCCTCCTTTTCTATGCTGTAAACTCTTCAATCCGAGCCCAACAAGACCATCAAGAGGCATCACGCCACCGTCTTGATCCATATTTGATCTCCCCACATTCCGAAGCCCCACTTCGGACCACCAAATGACGAGACATCGATCTGAAAGAGGAATCGTTCACATCCCTTTGATTTTCGTACCATTGATCTGCATGAACGGTTGAGTTCTGCCTGACCTCCACGGGTTGAGATTGCATTGTGTGCATGCATTCAGGGGCGCAGTCAGGCCTGATGAGTGGTCTGAACTCCTCTGTCGGCCCGATCGGATACGTGGACCATCGACATCGAATCAAAAAGCCTGCATGACATCCCTGCAACCGGGCACGAATCGCGCTCTGTCCGTTCATCACGAAACATTTTGCACGGGACGGGGATGTCCGGGTCTCCGCTTTACAACACCAATGTTTGGCGAGACATGTACGCCAGACTTTTGAATAACGGCTTGAGAAAAATTATCGAGAAGGAGTGCAAACTGCTACGAAGAGCTGGATGGAGAAATGAGCATGAATTTATCTGAAATGAAAAACAAAACAATGCAAGAGTTGATGGAACTGGCGAATGAATACAACGTCGAAAACCCGAGCGGACTCCGCAAGCAAGAGCTCATTTTCGCCATTCTGCAGTCATGTTCATCTCAAAACGGGAACATCTACGGTGAGGGGGTTCTGGAAGTCCTCCCGGACGGATTCGGATTTCTCCGGTCTCCCACCTACAACTACATGCCCGGACCAGACGACATCTATGTCTCTCCATCCCAGATCAGGCGTTTCGGGCTTCGAAAAGGCGATGTGGTCTCCGGTCAAATCAGGCCGCCAAAGGAGGGTGAACGCTACTTCGCGCTTCTCAGGGTTGAAGAGGTGGGCTACAACAGACCGGAAGAGTCCAAGACCCTGGTCCTGTTCGACAACCTGACCCCGCTCTATCCAGAACGCCGCTTTCACATGGAAAACGGCACCGACAACTTCTCCTCCCGGATCATCGATCTGCTGACCCCTATCGGCATGGGGCAGCGGGGGCTCATCGTCGCCCCGCCGCGAACGGGCAAGACCATGCTCCTGCAGACCGTGGCCAACTCCATCATGAGCAATCATCCGGATGCCTACCTCATCGTCCTGCTCATTGATGAGCGACCCGAAGAAGTGACAGATATGGAACGGACCGTTCGGGGAGAGGTGGTCAGCTCAACGTTTGACGAACCCCCTCAGCGTCACGTCCAGGTGGCGGAGATGGTCCTGGAAAAGGCCAAGAGGCTCGTGGAGCGGAAAAAGGATGTCATCATCCTCCTGGACAGCATCACCAGGCTCGGTCGGGCTTACAA
Organism: uncultured Desulfohalobiaceae bacterium; assembly: GCA_964573115.1. Taxonomy (GTDB): domain Bacteria; phylum Desulfobacterota; class Desulfovibrionia; order Desulfovibrionales; family Desulfothermaceae; genus CAYOID01. The sequence goes on from CAZNIP010000001.1 coordinate 92,566, forward strand.
CGCCGTGACCCCATCGTCGGGCAGGGTCCTGTCCGGCGGGCTCGACGCCAATGCCCTGCAACGCCCGAAGCGTTTCTTCGGGGCGGCCAGAAATGTCGAGCAGGGGGGGAGCCTGAGCATCATCGCCACAGCCCTCATCGATACCGGTTCCAGAATGGACGAGGTCATCTTTGAGGAATTCAAGGGCACGGGGAACATGGAAATCTATCTGGACCGCTACCTTGCTGACAAGCGGACCTTCCCGGCCATCGACATCAACCGTTCCGGGACTCGAAAGGAAGAGCTCCTGCTCAAGCCGGACGTCCTGAACAGGGTCTGGATCCTGCGCAAGCTCCTGTCGTCGATGAACCCGGTGGACAGCATGGAGTTCATGCTGGACAAGATGAAGGGCACGAAGAGCAACCAGGAGTTCCTGGACATGATGAACAAGTAGTTTCGTACGGAGTTCTCTTTGACTGTGGTTCACCGCCTCGCCATTTCCCTGGTCTTGATCTTCACCCTCGCTGTGCCTTTGCCTGTCCAGGCAGGGTTCATGGATTTTTCCATCAAGGATGAAGCCGAGCTCGGCCGGAAGTTCAACGCCTTGATCCGGTCCCGGTTCCCGCTCATTGAGGATCCGCTGATCACCGATTATGTCCGGGACATGCTCCAGGACATCCTCGAGACCATGCCCCCCCAGCCCTTTCCAGTGAACGTCAGCGTGCTCCTGGACAACTCGATCAATGCCTTTGCCGCCCCGGCCGGCTACGTGTTCCTCAACAGCGGGCTCATCCTGCAGATGGAGCACAGCTCCGAAATCGCGGCTGTCCTGGCTCATGAACTGGCCCACGTGTCCCAGCGGCACATTGCCAGGAACATCGAAAGATCGAAAATGCTCAGCATTGGAACCCTGGTCGGGGTTCTGGCCGGGGCCATGCTCAGCGGCAGCAGCGAGGCTGGCGAGGCCCTGGCCATGGGGTCTCTGGCCGGAGGTCAGGCTGCGGCCCTGAAGTACAGCCGGGACGACGAGCGCGAAGCCGACCATATCGGCCTGTCCTACCTCGTGGATTCAGGATATCCGGCTGAAGGCATGGCTCATGCCTTTGAACACATCCAGCGCCAGATGCTCATGAGCGGGACCAGTGCCCCCCCGGCCTACATGCTCACTCATCCGGGACTCCAGGAGAGGATCGGGACGGTTCAGGACCTGGCCGGGCGTCTTTCAGACCAGCCTTCTTCACTGGACGATGATGATCAACAACTCAAACGCGTCCAGACGCTCATCAGGGCCAGGTACACCGAGGCCAGCTCAGCGATCCGCTACTACGATCATGCGGCTGAGGAGCTGAGCTGCCTGGACCTCCTGGGCAGGGCCATTGTCCTGGAGCGGCTGAACCGGATTTCCGAGGCCGAGAGCTCCCTGAAGCAGGCTGAGGACTGCATGGGGGGCGATCCCTTGTGGCTCAGAGAGGCCGGGATCTTTGCCTTCAAGCACGGCCGCTTTGACCAGGCTCTGGCCAGTCTCAAGAAGAGTTTGAACAAGAACCCTGACGACATCATGGCCAGGTACTACAGATCCAGGACTCAGGCCGCTCTGGGGGATTTCCAGGCAGCGGCCGACGGCCTGCAGCAGGTCGTGGATGAGCTCCCCGAGGACAGAGAGGTGCACACCACGCTCGGCCGGATCTTCGGTCGAAGCGGCGATGAGTTTCACGGCTATCTCCACTATGCCTATGGGGCGCTGTATGCCAACCAGGTCAAGAGGATCGAGCTCTACCTGGACAAGGCCGAGTCTGCGGCCAGGACCGGGCAGCATGAACGTGCCCTGAAAGCGTTCAGGAAGGAGTACGAGGATCGCCGCCAGTACTGGGACTGA
>CAZNIP010000001.1:94520-104838 GCA_964573115.1 uncultured Desulfohalobiaceae bacterium
AGTTCAAGCCCAACCCTTCAGCGCTGCCAGAGGCTGCGCTGACTTGACAAGGCCAGCCTTATACGGGTACTCAACGACTTTTTCTCTATCTGAGGAGGACGTATGTTTTTTGAGAGCGTAGCCTACGCGATGGGTCAGCCGGCAGGTGGTGCCGGAGGTCAGGGCAACCCCCTGGTCGCCTTCATGCCCCTGATCATTCTGTTTGTCATCTTCTATTTCCTGCTCATCAGGCCCCAGCAGAAAAAGGCCAAGGAGCACAGGGAAATGCTCGGCAACCTCAAGCGCGGCGACTCCGTGATATCGGCCGGCGGGCTCTATGGCCGGATCTCGGCCATCGACCAGGACGTTCTGACCCTGGACCTGGGGCAGAACATGGAGGTCAAGGTCAACCGGAACTACATCTCCACGGTGACCTCCCAGAAGCAGGTCGACACCGAGAAAAAAGACAAGAAGAGCAAGAAAGAAGAGTAAATCCAGAAAGATGCCATTGACGAATCCTCCGAGCCAGGGCTGATGTTGATGCGAGTGCTGCTGAAGCCGGCAGTGCACGTTGAATGTGGATCTCGGTGACACTACGAACGAAGGACGCTGAAGTATGAGCAGCAGTTTGCGCTGGCGGATTGTGGTCGCTGTTCTGGTTGTCGGGCTTGGGCTCGTCTACGCCCTGCCGACCTTTCTCCCCTCCGGCAGTGTGTTCCAGTCGTTTCTCCCGGACAAAGAGGTCAACCTGGGGCTGGACCTCAAGGGCGGCATCAACCTCACCCTGGGCGTTGACATGGACACCGCAGTCAGCAACACCCTGGACCAGCTCGGCGAGGAGCTGCGAACAGAGGCCAGGGAGGATGAAATTCTGGTCCTCCGCCCCAGGGCCCTGCCTGACAATCGACTGGAGTTCCTGCTCCTGGACAGCCAGAAGAACGCAGAGCTGGAACAGCTGATCCGCAAACGGTACAGCCAGCAGGTGGCCATCGACTCCGTGACCACCCTGGAGGACGGCAAGCTCAAGTATCAGCTCTCCCTGACCAAGAGCTACCGGCAGCAGCTGGAAAAGATGACCATCGACCAGGTCCTCAAGGTCATCCGGAATCGGATCGACCAGTTCGGGGTCAACGAGCCGGACATCAGAAAGCTGCAGAAGAATCGCCTCCAGGTCCAGCTTCCGGGCATGGAAGACGCCGCGAGGGCCGTGGACCTCATTCAGAAGACAGCCCACCTCGAGTTCAAGATCGTCAATGACGAGGCCGACCTTGAAAAAGCCACCCAGGGAGTGGTCCCGCCAGGCAGTGAGCTGGCCATGCTCCAGAAGCGGACCGCGGACGGTTCCTACGCCAGGCAGCCCATCGTGCTCAAGAAGCGGGTCCTCTTGACCGGCAAACACATCACCGACGCCCAGGTGGCCTTCAACTCCTACAACCAGGCTTACGTGGCCCTGACCTTCGACCGGCGGGGATCGAGAATTTTTGAGCGGGTCACCGGGGACAATGTCCAAAAGCGTCTGGCCATCGTTCTGGACGACAAGGTCTATTCCGCTCCGACCATCCAGGAGAAGATCAGCGGCGGTCGGGCCAGCATCACCGGACAGTTTTCGGTTGAGGAGGCTCATGACCTGGCCATCGTCCTCAGGGCAGGCTCTCTGCCGGCCCCGGTCAATGTCCTCCAGGAGCGCAGTGTCGGGGCCTCTCTGGGTCAGCAGTCCATTGACCAGGGCGTGCGCTCGATGATCATCGGCGGACTGCTCGTGCTCCTGTTCACCATTGTCTACTACGGCTGGGGCGGGGTGATCGTGGATCTGCTGCTGGGCTTCAATCTGGTCCTCATTCTGGGCACTCTGGCCGGATTCGGGGCCACCCTGACCCTGCCCGGCATTGCCGGGATCATCCTGCTCATCGGAACGGCAGTGGATGCCAGCGTGCTCATTTTTGAACGCGTCCGGGAGGAGCTCAGGCGGGGCATGAGTCCGTCCAAGGCCGTTGACGAGGGCTTTTCCCGGGCCACCCTGACCATTGTCGACGCCAACGTGACCACCATCATGGCTGCGGTGATCCTGTATCAATTCGGGACCGGTCCAGTGAGGGGCTTTGCCGTCACGCTGTCCATCGGAACCCTGGCTTCCATGTTCACGGCCATCTTTGTCTCCAGGGTCTTTTTCGATCTCTGGCTGCAGCGGCGAAAGCCCGGCACGAGCTTGAACCTGTAGGCCAGCACTGGACTGAACCACCACCAGAATCACTGCACGCATTGAAGGAGAGCGAACCCTATGGGACTGCAATTCGTCAAGCCGGGGACCAGGATCAACTTCATGGGCAAGCGGAAGATGTTTCTCTTGCTCTCGGTGATCATCATCTGCATCGGACTCGGCTCACTGGTTTTCAAGGGCGGACTGCAATACGGGATTGATTTTGCCGGCGGCATCAACATCCAGATCAAGTTCGATTCAGAGGTCGATCTCAAGGAGCTCAAATCGAACCTCTCATCGTCCGGTCTACCGGAAATGCGGGTCCAGCGTTTTGGGTTGGACAAGGACAACGAGTATCTGCTGCGCATCTCCGCCCTGGACGCTCACCCCGAAGAGATGCGCACTCAGGTTCAGGCCTCCCTGGGAGAGTCCATGTCCACCCCGTTTGAGATTCAGCGCTTGGAGATGGTCGGGCCCAAGGTCGGTTCGGACTTGAAGAACAAAGCCCTGCAGGCCCTCTTTTACGCCGTTCTGCTCATCTCGATCTACATCTCCGGGAGGTTCGAGCAGAAGTGGGGAACGGCCCTGATCATGGCCGCGGGGCTCCTGGCCGGGCTCTATGTCCTTGAGCTGCTGGCCGTGCCCCTGAGCTATCTCATTCTGGCCGCTCTGCTCATCACCCTTGGACTCTGCTGGTATCTGAAGCTCAACTACGCCCTGGGAGCGGTCGTGGCCCTGGTGCATGACGTCCTGATCACGGTGAGCATCTTCTCCGTGCTGAACAAGGATTTCGACCTGACCACCGTGGCCGCCCTGCTGACCATCATCGGCTACTCCCTGAACGACACCATCGTGGTCTTCGACCGCATCAGGGAAAACCTCAGGGCCAGGGTGTCCCAGCCTCTGATGCGGACCATCAATGCCAGCATCAACCAGACCCTGAGCCGGACGCTGCTGACCTCTGGAACAACCATGATCGTCGTTCTTTCCCTGTTCATCCTGGGCGGGGGCGTGATTCACGATTTTGCTTTGGCCTTGATGATCGGCGTTCTGGTGGGGACCTACTCCTCGATTTTTGTCGCCAGCTCTCTCCTGCTGGGGTTCGGACCGACTCCAGAGGTGGACGGGGAGGCCGCGGAGTCGGCAAAAGCCTGATCTTGTGCGGTCTTGACTCGAGAGGAGCTCAACGCAAAGGCTTTCCGAACGTGTTTCAGGGGAGCCTTTTTTTCTTCTGCAGGCATCAGGGACGGCCACCATGAGAAGCTGTCCCCCATCACCGGCAGCCGGGAGGATTCATGATTCGCATCAATGACCATTTTCTCAAGCTCCAGGCCTCGTATCTCTTTGCCGACATCAAGAACAGGATCGAGGCCTTTCAAAAGGCCCATCCTGACATGGAGGTCATCAAGCTGGGCATCGGTGATGTGACCCACGCCCTGCCTCCGGCCTGTGTTCAGGCCATGCGCGACGGTGTTGACGAGATGGGCAGAGACGAGACCTTTCACGGCTATGGGCCGGAACAGGGCTATGCGTTTTTACGCCAGGCCATTGCTGACAACGATTTCCAGAGCCGCGGGGCGGACATTTCCCCGGACGAGGTCTTTGTCAGCGACGGGGCGAAATGCGACACCGGCAACTTTCAGGAAATTCTGGCCACGGACATCAAGGTGGCCCTCCCGGACCCGGTCTACCCCGTCTACCTGGACACCAACGTCATGGCCGGAAGGACCGGGGCGTATGAGAACGGGCGCTATCAGGACATCACCTACCTGGAGTGCACGAAGGGCAACGGCTTCGTGCCCGAGCTGCCGGACCAGGAGGTCGACCTGATCTACCTCTGCTACCCCAACAACCCCACCGGGGCGACCATCACCCATCACGAGCTGCAGAAATGGGTCGACTATGCCCGGGAGAACAAGGCCCTGATCCTCTTTGACGCGGCCTATGAGACCTTCATCCGGGACGAGGCCATCCCCCATTCCATTTTCGAGCTGGAGGGGGCCAGGGATGTGGCCGTGGAGTTCCGCAGCTTTTCCAAGACAGCCGGATTCACCGGGACCAGATGCGCCTACACGGTCGTCCCCAGGGACTGCACCGGCTACACCCGGGAGGGAAAGGCGGTCTCCATCCACGACCTGTGGTTCCGGAGACAGTCGACCAAGTTCAACGGCGTCTCCTACCCGGTCCAGTGTGCGGCCAGGGCGGTCTACTCCCCGGAGGGGGCCAGGCAGGTCAGGGACCTGGCCGACACCTACCTGGCCAATGCGGCCCTGATCCTCGAGGTCATGCACAGGCTCGGGTTTGACTGCGTGGGCGGGACCAACTCCCCATACATCTGGATCGACGGCGGGCGAAGCTCCTGGGAGGTCTTCGACCTCCTGCTCAATCAGGCCGGGGTGGTCTGCACCCCGGGGGCCGGTTTCGGCTCCTGCGGCGAACGGTTCATCAGGATCAGCGCGTTCAACAGCCGGGCCAATGTGGAAAAGGCCATGGAGCGGATCGAGAAGGCGCTCTCGTGATCCTGGGCGGCGATCAGAAAGACGCTTCATTCCTGATAGAGCGGCCGGGCTCCATCTGTGCAGACGAAGGAGTCAGGAGCCAGTATCCGGAATTCAGCATGAAGAGTTCAAAACAGATGTTCAATGTCCCGTCCCCATCTGCCAGAGCTGAAGGGGACGGGACATTGGAGGACGGCGGACCATGAAGCGAACCAAAGTCATCGATGCCCTCAATGCCGAGCAGGCCCGGGAGGTCATCAAGGTCAAGGGCTGGATCAGAACAAAGCGCGATTCAAAAGGCTTCTCCTTTCTGGAGCTCAATGACGGTTCCTGCCTCAAGAACCTCCAGGTCGTTGTGGATCATGACGCGCCCGGGTTCGAGCAGATCAGGGACCTGGGCACGGGCTCATCCGTGTCTGTGTCCGGACGATTGAAGGAGTCCCCGGGCAAGGGGCAAAAGTGGGAGGTCCAGGCTGCCGAGGTCGAGCTCCTCGGCCGGGCCGATCTCGAGACGTACCCCCTGCAGAAAAAGCGTCATTCGGACGAATTCCTGCGGACCATGGCCCAGCTCAGGCCCAGGACCAACAAGTACGGGGCCCTGAACAGGCTGCGGTCCGAGCTGGCCTGGGCCATCCATGCCTTTTTTCACGATCGGGGCTTCACCTATGTTCACAGCCCGATCATCACGGCTTCAGACTGTGAAGGGGCCGGGGAGCTCTTTCAGGTCACGTCTCTGGATCTGGACAGCCTGCCTCCGGCATCGCAGCGCAGGGACCGTGATTTTTTCGGCAAGGACGCCTACCTGACCGTCTCGGGTCAGCTCACGGCCGAGGTCATGGCCTGCGCTCTGGGTGACGTCTACACCTTTGGGCCCACCTTCCGGGCGGAAAACTCCAACACGCCCAGACATGCGGCCGAATTCTGGATGGTGGAGCCGGAGATGGCCTTTGCCGACCTGGACGATGCCATCGACCTGGGGGAGGAGCTGCTCAAGTCGGTGGTCGAGCACGTTCGGACCCGCTGCGCCCAGGACCTCGATCTCTTCACCAGGTTCGTGGACAAGGAGCTGGCCAGCCACCTGGACATGGTCGTGGACAACGACTTTGTCCGCCTGCCCTACACCGAGGCCATCCAGATCCTGGAAAGAGCCCACCCCAAGAGAAGCTTCGACTACCCCCCGGGGTACGGAGCAGACCTCCAGACCGAGCACGAACGGTACCTGGCCGAGGTCCACTTCAAGAAACCGGTGGCCATCTACGATTTCCCCATCGAGATCAAGCCCTTTTACATGCGGGTCAATGAAGGGAAAAAGACGGTGGCTGCCCTGGATGTTCTGCTGCCCAAGGTGGGGGAGCTCATCGGCGGCTCTCAGAGGGAGGAGAGGCTGGACGTCCTGACCCGCCGGATGGAGGACATGGGGCTGAAAACAGCGGACTACAGCTGGTATCTGGATCTGCGGCGGTTCGGCACGGTCCCCCATTCAGGTTTTGGGCTGGGGTTTGAGCGGCTGCTCATGTTCCTGACCGGGGTGCGCAACATCCGGGATGTCCTGCCCTTTCCCCGAACGCCCAGGCATCTCGAATTCTGAAGGGGCGGGCCCGGGGCCTCACCCCTTCAGAATTCGAGATCAGCGCAGCCTCTGGCTGCGCTCGGATGAATGTTCACAGGTCATGTTCCGAGGGGCTGGAGGGCTGCTTCCCGGCCAGGAGATGAAAGACATCCTGGACGAACAGCCCTGAGACGACGTCAAAGAGGCTGAACCTGGGCAGGTTGCGCTGTGAAGCCTTTCCGGCAAGCGAGCTCATGACCTGCTGCGAGAGCTCTTCCACCTCGCGATCCAGATCCCGGTCCGAGTCATCCTCGTCGAGGTCAAAGCGTCTGCACTGAATGGGCCGGAACGCGTAGAGCAGGCATTGCCCATCCTTGAGCAGAGGGCAGGTGGTCGTGGTCCTCTGGAAGGCCTCGGTCACGGCTGTGCCCTGAGCGGCAGACAGCTCGTCTGAAATGGCCTCGAGCACGGAACCGCCGATTCTGGCCTGCTGAATGCATTCCTGCCTCGTTGAGCTGGACAGCTCGCTGTTCAGCCCCTTTTGCAGAAAAACAGCCTCCATAAGGCTCATCTCCACCAGACCGAAACAGCACTCGGTGTGGTCCCGGCCGCACCGCTTCGTGCTCTTGGGGGTCCTGTCATCAAGGGACTGCAGGAGGGTCTTGTGCCTTTCGAACTGCGGCTCCAGCTCGCTGCTCATGCCTGGAGTCAGGCAGGGTTCGCAAAAGTCGAGCTTGCCCTCTTTCTTGCCGTATTCCCGGAGAAGCCTTTTTTGGGGATGTTCAGTGGGTTGGGAGCGGATGCCGCGCATGACGCGTCTGGCCATCTTGTTGCCCAGCCCCTTGCGCAGCAGGTAGGAGTAGGTCACGGTTCCGGTCCGGCCGATGCCGTGCCGGCAGTGGACCAGAACCTTCTTGCCCAGATAGATGGCCTCGTCCAGCCAGTCCAGGCCCTTCTCCAGCTCGTCCACATCCGGCGCGGCCTCGTCCATGACCGGCAGATAGTAGACCTCGAAGCCGGCTTCCTGTTCGAACAAGACCAGGTCCTGGATCTCCAGGCAGAGGTTCATGATGGCCTTGATGCCCTGTGCTTTGATGGAGTCAAGCTCCTGGACGGACATGGGGGCATGGCCCACGGCCAGCTGAGGGGTGACCCAGCTCAGGGGGTACCGGTGTTCATTGGTTTTCTTGAACAGGGAGAAGATCATGGATTTGGGAGATGATTGAGGTTGAAAGCTCGACGACATGGGCTTCGTCTTTGAGCCGCATGTCCAGGAGCACGGTCTTGCCGAGAACGATCCCCAGGACGTGCAGGGCGGCTGCGCTCTCTGCCGGTCCGCGACGGTCAAAAGAGGCCTCCAGGAGATCTGACGCGATGGTCACGGAAAAGAGAAAGTGCTCCAGGATGAGCTTGATGAGCTCAACGCGGTATGAGCGCTGCTCGTCATCCCCGCCGCCGCCCTTGAAGCTGAAGTGGATGTAGTTCTGCTCGGCCTCGGTTCGCAGGACCGTGTCCACCACGGCAAAATGGTACCCGAAACGGAGCAGGGCGTGAAGATAGTCAGAGGCCAAAATGGCGTAGCTGCTGAAAAGGGTCGATTTTTCGACATTGACGAAGGAGGCCGAGCTCTTTGAAAAGGCGTCCCAGTCGTAGTGCAGGATGGCCGGATCCCAGTCCACCACCGGGGATGACAGGCCGGCAAAGAGGTGTTTCATGGGCTCGCTCAGCAGCTGCTCCTCGGTGACGGTCTTGGACGCTGCGGCTTCAGACGCCAGTCCCTGGGAAACGTCCAGGACATGCATGACCAGAGGCAGATGGCTGAGCAGTCTCTTGGCCCCATAGGTGTTCAGGCCGCGTCTGCCCACCAGGGAAAACATCTCCCGGACCCCGGACTCGTGCACGAAACGGACGATGTCGTGCAGGCTCTGACAGGCCTGGATGGAGAACTCATCCGAGTTGGGGTCCCGCAGGCTGAGGGGAGAGATCGAGGTCAGGGCCTGTTCGAGCATGGTCCGGACCGGGCTTTGAACATGGGGCTGCTGACCCTGCGTTCCGGGCTGGCCGGGAGGGAAGCGTTGACCGTCAAGGACCAGTCCCTGGTCCCCGTCCACGCTGATCCATTGATCCGGTAAGAGATTCCGGGCCGAAGGGGCGTTGCAGATGACGGGCACCCCGGCCTCCCTGGCCACTGACGCCAGATGACAGGCCGGGCTGCCCTTGAGGGCCACGATGGCCGACGTTCTGGGCAGGGCCAGGGTGAGCTCGGGGGGCAGCTCGTCCGTGACCAGAATGGAACCTGCAGGCACTGAGGCCGGGGACTGGGCCGGGCCCAACCTGAAAACCCGGCCTGAGGCTCTGCCTGAGCTGACCCACTGGCCTGTGCACAGGACCTCGGCCGGGTCGTAGTCCGGGAGCTCACTGGTGACGGTGCGGGAGGTGCGAAGTGGTCTGGACTGAACAATGTGGATCCGGTCCGCGTGGTCGACGACCCATTCCACGTCCTGACCCTGACCAAAGAGACGATCCAGGTCCTGACCAAGGGCGAAGAGATCCTGGACAATGGAGTCGTCGAGCAGGCCGGCCGGGTTCAAGAGCTCCAGCTCATGGGTCTGGGTGTCGAAAGAGGCCCTGGCCTCGAATCCAGCCCCGGCAGCCAGGTCTTCACCAAATCCGGAAACCATGTACAGCGAAGCTTCAGAAGCCTTTTCCTGGCCTCTGGTGTAGAGAATGCCGCTGACCTTGCTCTGAATCACGGGCATGACCAGCACGGCCATGGGCGTCATGCGATCGGACATGCCCTGACCGATCCTGTAGGTCAGGGCATGGGGGCTGTATTTGCTGGCAATGACCCGTTTGTAGGCCTCCTGCCAGTCCCCAGGCTGGACGTTGAGCAGGCTCTGGTACTGTCCGGCAAAGGAGGCCTGGACATCTTCCGCCACAGCACTGCTGCGGACGGCCAGGGCAGCGTCCTCCAGGCCGAGGGTCTTCAGGGTGTTCCGGACTTCTTCGTTCAGCTCTCCGGGGATGTCGCCCGTCATGATCTGACGGCGGACCTCCCGGCTGATGTCCTCAATGTCCTCAAACCCATCCGGTCCCAGCCTGGAGAGCTGTTCCCTGATCATCCCCTCCAGCCGGTTCTGCCTGATGAAGAGGTGAAAGGCCCGGGTGGTGATGGCGAACCCCTGGGGAACGTGAAGGCCGTGGGTGGAGAGCAGGGTGGACAGGGTGGCCCCTTTGCCGCCGACACGGTCTTCCTGCCGGGGAGCGTCAAGGGTCAGGACGTAAGGCGGCTCGGTGGAGGCCTCCTCCTCCATCAGGGCCAGGTGCGCGTAAAAGGCGTATTTGCGGTGATAGTTGTGGAGCAGGGCGTAGCGCAGCGGGTTGAAGGCGGCCAGCGAGGCGACCAGGTCGCCCACCTCCTGGTCCAGAAGGCGGCAGAGGTGCTTGATGTGCTCGACATCGCAGGGCAGGTTTCGCTGCTGGATCTCCTCCAGTCTGGAGATGAGCTCCAGTGCGCTTCGATCGCCCTGTCTCAAGCGCTGAAAGGCCCTGTACTTCTTCTGGATGAGCAGTCCGGGCAGGCAGGTCCTGAAAAACCAGTTCTCGAGGAGATGATAGGCGTGGGCGCGAAGTTGCTGGCCCCGGGACAGCGGGTGCAGCCCATGCGCCGATTCACGGGGCGACCGGGGCATCAGCTCGATTCCCGGTCCTTGAGGATGACCGCGATCTTGGATTCCAGCTCGCCCTTGTCGATGGGTTTGACCAGGTACTCCCTGGCCCCAAGGCTCAGGGCCTCCCGAGCTGTTTCCAGGGTCGGGTACCCGGTGAGCATGAGGACATCTGTCTGGGGGGCGATGGACTTCATCTCCTTGAGCACCTCGACGCCACTGATCTTTTTCAGCTTGATGTCCAGGATGGCGATGTCCACGCCCTGATCCCGGACATGATCCAGGGCTTCCTGCTCTTCAGTGAACACGGTCACGGTATGGCCTTTGCGCTCCAGGATCCGCTTGATCATCACCCCGGCGTCCATGACATCGTCCAGGACCAGTATTGAGCTCATGCATCATCTCCTTGTGGTTGCTGAGGTGGTGA
>CAZNIP010000001.1:104938-108145 GCA_964573115.1 uncultured Desulfohalobiaceae bacterium
TTAAAACTTCTCAACCTCCCTCAACACCTGCATTGAACCTTGTTGAAGGTATGACTTGACTTTGATCCTGTTCATGCTCACAAGCGTCAGCCCCCTCAGCTCTCCGCACTTCCCACCGCCAGTTCCTCGCACTCCTCCTCCGGCAGGGTCATGTTCCAGAGCGGCAGCTCGACCATGAAGACCGTTCCCGGACCGGATCTGGTCGATGATGCCGGCATGTGCTGCAGGTAGTCCTTGGGGGCCGGGCTGAGGACGTTGATCCTGCCGCCGTGGTCCTTGATGATCCCGAAGGTCACCGACAGCCCCAGCCCGGTCCCTTTGCCCACCGGCTTGGTGGAGAAAAAGGGGTCGAAGATCTTGTTCAGGAGCTCCTGCTTGATCCCGGACCCGGTGTCGGTGATGGTGATGGCCACCCGCCTGCGGTGAGCGCAGAGCTTGGTGGTGATCCTGATGAACCCGTCCTTTTCCACGGCGTCAAAGGCGTTGTTCAAGAGGTTCATCCAGATCTGCTTCAAGCGGTCCTTGTCCCCTTCGATGTCCGGGATGTTGGGGTCGAAATCGGTCAGGATCTGGACCCTGCTCAGCCCGAAGGTGTGTTCCACCAGGGAGATGACCTCCTGGATCGACTCGTTGACGTTCACCTCGGACCTTGTGGTCTGGGTTTGCCTGGAAAAGCCCAGGAGATCGGAGACGATGTTGCTGCAGATCTTGGTCTGCTTTTCGATGATGTGCAGATCATCGGCCATCTGGCTGTCCTGGTCCACATCTTCGAGGAGCATCTGGGCATACCCCAGGATGATCCCCAGCGGGGTGTTGATCTCGTGGGCCACCCCGCCGGCCAGGCGTCCGAGGTCTTCCATCTTCTGGGACTGGACCAGCCGTTCCTGGTACTGCTTGATCACGGTGATGTCCCGGGCCGTGAGGAGCAGCCCCGAGATCCTGCCTTCGTCATAGACCGGGACCTTGAGGATGTGAAACCAGATGGCCGTCTCGCCCTGGCGGACACTGATCTCCTTGGACATGGGCTTGCCGGAGCGCAGGATCTGCATGTCCTCGTGATAGTTCTGGTCGGCCTGGGCCTCGCTGAAGATGTCGAAGTCGGTCTTGCCCACGATGTCGGACTCGCTCACCTTGAAATAGGAGCAGAAGGCCTTGTTGGCCGAGCGGTAGACGAGATGTTCGTCCTGGAGGGCGACCATGTCCGGGGTGACCTCCAGGATGGTCCCCAAAAGCTCTTTCTGCCTGGAGAGCTCCTTTTCCGCATTTTCGATCTCGCAGATCCGCTCATCAAGGGTCATGGCCATGTAGTCGAAGGCTTCGGCCAGCTCCTGGATCTCATCCCCCGAGTTCTGGAGGTAGACCGGGCAGTCCCGGCAGGAGTGGGAATCCTTGGGCCCCTTTTCGGGGTGGTAGATGGGGCACAGGGTGCCGGTCAGGTACCAGCAGCGCCGGCGGGTATCGCCGTAGGCCGGGCAGGACGTGGCGTTGCAGCCGGTGATCTCCCAGCAGTTCCGTTTCAGGACCGGACCGGTCTGGACCGCCAGGTTGCCCCTGACCATTTCCGTTGCTGATTCGGTCAGGGACTTGATCCTCGTCGTGAAACGGTTCGAGAACCAGGAGGCGGTGGCCAGGGCCAGAACCGTGATGGACCCTGTCAGGCCGAAAATGAACAGGGTCAGCCTGGAGGTGACCTGTTCCAGACGGTCCCGGTACAGGCCGATCCTGACTGTGCCCAGCCTGTCATTGCTGACCATGACCGGCTGGGAAAAATCAAAGATGTTCTTTTTCCCCGTGGAGAGGAGAATGGGCTCCGAGGGACGCTCAGCGTCCCTGGAGGCCGGAAGGTCCAGGAGATCGACCGGAAACCCGCGTTCAAAGGAGTGGACCAGGACCTGGTCCTGATCGTCGATGACAAAGGCGTAGGCGATTTCCCTGTTGTTGTCCTTGATCTCGTCCACCAGGGCTTTGAGGCTCAGAAACTTTCTGGCCAGCAAAGGCTCCTCGGCCCGGTAGGCCAGATTCGAGGCCACCAGGTTGCCCCGAACCTTGTTCTCCCGCAGCAGTTCCGTGGACGCGATCCGGGTGGAGACCAGGCCGACGACCACGCCCATGCTGAGGATCAGGGCTGACAGACCCAGATTGAGCTTGGTCTTAAAATTGGCCCTGTGCAAGGGAAACAGTTTGGTCTTCACGCCAGGTCACTCCAACGTTGCTGGCCAGTTCGCGGATGGGATCGAAGTCGCTGTCCCTGGCCGGGACCACGCCTGTAAAGTGGGCCTTCTCCAGGATGTCCTGGTGCTCCTGGTTCAAGGCGAGCAAAGCCTGCTTGATGGCCTGGAGGTGATCGGGGTTGAGGCCCTGTCGGGCTGCATAGACCCAGCCGGGATACCACCGCGTTTGGTCCAGGACCCGGATTTCAGTCAGGTCGAGCTGGTCTTGCACCAGGGGCAGGGTGCCTTCCCGGATGGAACCGATGTCGTATTCCCCCAGATAGACCGAAAGGACCACCTTTTCCTGCTTGCCTCCGGCTCCAGGGGCAAAGGCGATTTCCCGGAAGTCGCCCTTGTGGATGCCGTTGCGGGCAAAATGGTCCAGGGCAAAGAGGTACCCGGCCGCGGAAGAAGGCGACACAGCGATCCAGCTCTTCCGGCGACAGTCCTGCAGGCTTTGAATGGCCTTGTTGTCGGCCCTGCAGATGATCTGCCCCCTGAAGTCCGTTCGGCCGCCTTTTTCGACGATCCGTCCAAAGGCCCGGGCCTGGTGGCGTTCAGCGATCTGGATGTAGACCAGGGGATTGGAAAAGGAGATGTCGATCTCACCCCGGCCCACCATCTGGACATGCTCGGCAAAGGTGTCCGGAAAGACCTGCCGGATGGGGATTCCGGTCGTCTGGTACAGGTATTCGACAATGGGGTGATGCCTGATATAGGAGGTCTTGTGGGAGTACTGGGGCAGATAGGCATAGGTCAGGGACTCGAGCTCCCTTTCAGCCTTGATGTCCACCCTTTTGTCCAGGTCGACCTGGATCGGTTCGCTGCCCTGGTCGCAAGCCTGGAGAAGCAGGACACTGAGCAGGAGGATCAGGTTTGACACGTTCATGGCCCTCAGTTTCTGTGCCGGCATGAAAAAAACGTATCGGTCCTCCCATGGGGAGTCAAG
This sequence comes from uncultured Desulfohalobiaceae bacterium, assembly GCA_964573115.1. Lineage (GTDB taxonomy): Bacteria > Desulfobacterota > Desulfovibrionia > Desulfovibrionales > Desulfothermaceae > CAYOID01. The sequence continues at coordinate 108,098 of CAZNIP010000001.1, forward strand.
CCGAGGCAGCCAGGGGTTCAGGGTCAGCCCGGCCGCTGGCCGGGCTGA
>CAZNIP010000002.1:0-82682 GCA_964573115.1 uncultured Desulfohalobiaceae bacterium
GGCGTCAGGGATGCCTTTCGGTTGGAATGTCAATTGCATTGACCTGGAGATCTCAAGGACCTGAGCTGGGTCCCAAAAGGCGCCCGTCAGGCCGGACCGCGGCACCGTTCCTGCACATGTCCTGTCAGGGAGGGCACTTGCCAGGAATCGAGTCCCCATGTCCGGGGATCGAACCGGTATGCCGACGGACCCCTCTTTCACCGCATCAGGAGGCAGGAGCCAATGAAATCCATATTCGAGGGCCACATCGAGCTGGCCAGTCAGGTCATGGACTGGAGACTGCAGCGTCAAAATGTTGTCTCCGGAAATCTGGCCAATATCGGCAACCCCGGCTACAAGGCCAGGCGGCTTGAGTTCGAGGAACAGCTCCAGCAGGCCATGGGACATGCCGGTCAGGGCACGATGACCGCAACAGACCCTGGCCATTTGCCCCAGAAAAATCCGCTGCCTGGAGCTGAACTCGGCCGCGAGCTGGAAATCCGGGTTGTTCAGGGCGAGGACAGTGTCGATCTGGACCGGGAGATGGCTGTGCAGGCCAAGAACAGCCTCAACTACTCAGTCTTGGCTTTGATTTTGCAAAAAAGTTTCAACGGGATGGCCGAGACGATCACCAAAGGAGGACAGTGATCAATGGATTTCATGACCGCCATGGACATTTCCGCTTCAGGCCTCAGCGCCGAGCGGAGCAACATGAACATCATTTCCATGAACCTGGCCAATGTCCAGACCACGCGGACCCCGGAAGGCGGACCGTATCAGCGCCGGCGGGTCATCTTCCGGGCCGCACCCGTGGACATGCCCTTTGAAAAGGCTGTCCAGTCAGCCCTTGACCGCGACGTCAAGGGCGTCAAGGTGGCCAGGGTCGAAAAGGACAGCCGGCCCTTCAAGCAGGTCTTTGAGCCCGACCACCCTGACGCCAACGAGGACGGCTATGTCCTCTACCCGGACATCAACGTCATGGAGGAGATGGCCAACATGTTGACGGCCACCCGGGCTTACGAGGCCAATCTCTCCAGCATCGCCACCATCAAGACCATGTTGAACCAGGCCCTGCAGATCGGCAGATAGTCCCTCTGGAGGAGACGGATGTCTATTTCATCAGTTGCCATGCAGGCTTACGCCCAGCAGGTCCAGCCTGACAGAACCCCTGATTCCCGGCTTGACGCGCAGGGGGCTGCCCGGCCCGAGGCGGCGTCCTTCCAGGAGACGATCAAGAACTCCCTGGCAGAGGTCAATGAGCTCCAGACCGAGAAGAGCGCCATGATCGAAGAGTTCGCCACCGGCAAGAATCAGAATGTCCAGGAAGTGATGGTCGCCCTGCAAAAGGCTGGTGTGGCCATGAAGATGACCACCGCGGTCAGGGGCAAGGTCATGGAGGCCTACAAAGAACTCATGAACATGCCTCTGTGATGAGCATGGCCATGTCGTGAACGGGAAAAACCTATGGCACGTTTTTGGGACACCGTCGTCAACAGGATCAAGGAGCTCTGGTCCGGAAGCACCCTGGCTCAGAAGATCCTCATTGCAGGCATGCTGGGCACAACCGTGCTCATCCTGGTCCTCTTTCTGGCCTGGCTGAACAAGACCGAGTACGGGGTGCTCTACGCCAACTTGAGCAGCAAAGACGCCTCCAGGGTGGTTGAGGTGCTCAAAAAGGACAACGTCAGCTACAAGCTGGCCAACCAGGGCAGCACGGTTCAGGTTCCCAAGGACAGGATCTATGACCTGCGGCTTCAGCTGGCGGGCCAGGATGTGCTCAAGGGCCAGGGGGTCGGGTTTGAGATCTTCAACCAGACTCAGGTCGGGCAGACCGACTTTGTCCAACAGGTCAACTATCAGCGGGCCCTTCAGGGTGAGCTGTCCAGAACCATCTCCGGCATTCCGGCTGTGAAATCGGCCAGGGTCCATCTCGTCCTTCCAGACAAATCCCTGTTCATCGAAGAGCAAAACCCGGCATCAGCCTCGATACTCCTGAACCTCGAACCCGGGGAGAAGCTCGGGGACAGGCAGGTGGAGAGCGTGGTCAGTCTGGCCGTGATGGCGGTGGAGGGCTTGAGCCCGGAAAACGTCTCCGTGGTGGACACGCAGGGGACACTGCTCTACCAGGCCGCTCAGGAGAACTCCTTTGAAGGTTTGACGAGCACGCAGCTGGAGTACAAGAACGCTCTGGAAAACAAGCTCCAGCAGCGCATTGAGCGGATGCTGACCCCGGTTCTGGGCATGGGCCGGGTTCTGGCCAAAGTCAATGCTGACATCGACTTCAGCCGGAAGACCATTCAGAAGGAGCTCTTTGACCCGGACAGCTCCGTGGTCCGCAGTGAGCAGAAGACCAGGGAAAAGTCCAGGGGGTCGGCCGGGGCCTCTGCTGAAGAGGGCAGCCCGGAAGCAGGCTATCAGGGCGGGCAGACAGGCACCGGCACCAGCCAGGAATCCAGCCGGACGCAGTCGACGACAAATTTTGAGATCAACAAGGAGGAACACCAGATCGTCGTTCCTCAGGGGCAGATCGACACCTTGAGTGCAGCAGTCATCGTCGACGGGACCACCAAGACGGACCAGAATGGCCAGCAGGTCTTCGTCCCCAGATCGGACCGGGAGCTGGAGCAGATCCGCTCTCTGGTCATGCGGGCAGTCGGATACGATTCGGCCAGAGGGGACGCCATCGAGGTCACCTCCATGCCGTTCAGCAAGCCGGAACCGCTCCCCGAGCCCTCGCTGGTCCAGAGCGCTCTGGGTGCGGCGCAGAAGTTCTGGAAGCCTCTTCTGAACGCTGTGATCATTCTGCTCTTCCTCCTGCTGGTGGTCAGGCCGGTGGTTCTGGCCATTCTCAAGCCCCGAGTGGTCGAAGAGGAGGTCCCTGAAGCCGCAGGCCTGCCTGGAAGCGCCGGGCAGTCCGCCCTGGGCGAAGGTGGGGCTCCGGAGGAGATCAGCGCCAAAGAGGCCAAGCAGCATTTTGACGACCTCAAGGACAAGGCTCGCGAGTTCGTGGACACGAATCGCGAAGAGGCCTTGAATATTGTCAGGCAGTGGATTCATGAGGAGGCAAGGACGTAATTGGCTGACACGTACACTGGAGTCCAGAAAACAGCGATCCTGCTCCTGGCCCTGGGCGAGGACCATGCCGGCCAGATGTTCAAGGACATGGAGCAGAAGGAGATCGTCCAGGTCAGCAAGGCCATGGCCGAGTTGGACTCGATACCCCAGGAATCGGTGGAAGAGGTGCTCAAGGAGTTCAACGACGCCATCGATTTCGGCGGTCAGAAGCTCAGGGGAGGGCCTTCCAGGCTGCGGAACATCCTGTCCAAGAGCCTGGACAGCAAGGACGCCGAACAGGTCATGCACTCCCTGGAATACGACTTTGGACCGGCACCCTTCGAGGGCCTGGAGCGGTTCAGCCCCAACCTCATGGCCCAGATCCTGTCCAATGAGCATCCCCAGACCCTGGCTCTGGTTCTCGGTCATCTCAGCCCTGGAAACGCGGCGGAGCTCCTGCAGAAGCTTCCAGCCGGGGTCAGGGGGGAGGTCCTGATGCGGCTGGCCAAGCTGGAGAGCGTTCCCCTGGATATGCTCCATGAAGTGGATTCCATCCTGCAGGAGCAGCTCAAGGCCATGGGCGGGGAGGGCGAGAAGGTCGGCGGCGTGCAGTCTGTCGCCGAGATCCTCAATGCCGTTGATCGGAGCACTGAGGAAGAAGTCCTGGCGGACATCGAGGAAGAGTCGGCCAGGATGGCTGAAGACATCCGGGAGCTCATGTTTGTCTTTGAAGACATCGTCTCCCTGGACGACAGGGCTGTACGGGAACTGCTCAAGGAAATCAGCAACGACGACCTGACCCTGGCCCTGAAGGGCTCTTCTGAGGAGCTCAAGGACAAGTTTTTCTCCAACCTCTCAGAGCGGGCGGCGACCATGATTCGGGAAGATCTGGAAATCATGGGACCGGTCAAGCTCTCCGATGTTGAAAACGCCCAGCGGACCATTGTCAAGGACGTGCGCAGGCTGGAGGCCGAAGGCCGGATCGTTCTGGCCGGCAAGGGGGGCGACGATGTCCTGGTCTAAGCAGGGCCGCATCTATCTCAGCGGGAGCGAAACCCCGTTCACCAGCGAGCACCTGGGGAACGGCACTGTGGCCTGGAGCCAGCACCTGGAGGATGAGTTCTTTGACCGTGTCCGGGTCAAAGCCGCCCAGCAGGCCAGAGAGATCCTGGCCCAGGCTCAGACCGAGGCCGAGGTGATCAAGGAAAAGGCCTATCAGGAAGGCCTGTCCAGGGCCAGGCAGGAAGCCCGGCAGGAAACCGAACAGCTGCGCCAGGAGTTCACCCGCAGGGTCGAGGGCTTTCTTGAAGGCCTTGAGGGTCAAAAGTCCAGGATCCTTGACAGCTACAAGCAGGACATCGTGGCCTTCATCTCCCTGGCGATCGCCAAGATCGTCCAGCAGGAGCTGGATGAAAAGCGGCAGGAGGTTCTGCTCAAGGTCCTGGGCGAGTCCCTGGAGCTGGTGGACAGGGAACGGGAGGTCAGCCTTTCGGTGCATCCAAAGGACAAAGACCTGGTCCAGGAGCTCATGGACCACATCCAGCTGCAGCACCCCAAGCTCGAACACTGGCAGGTCAAGACCACGGACAGCATACAGCCCGGGGGGGTGGTGGTTGAAACGGCCGGCAGTCAGATCGACAACACCATTGAGAGCCGCTGGAAGGCTGTGAGCGAGGTCCTGGACCAGCTGGCCATCAATGGCGAGCACTAGGCCCCGCAGCCCGACGATCCAGCAAACCAGTTCAAAAGAGCATCCCTCATGGACATCCAGGGCAGCCTCCACTTCCTGCGGGAGATCAATCCGGTTCAGAGCTACGGCAAGGTGAGCAAGGTCGTGGGCCTGATTGTCGAGGGGTACGGGATGAAGGCCCCTCTGGGAGCGGTCTGCGACCTCATCGTGGATGAGCGCACCGGGGAGTCCATTGCGGCAGAGGTCGTCGGGTTCAGGGATGAAGCTGTCCTGTTCATGCCTTACGGGGATCTGCGGGGGATCAAGCCCGGGAGCCTGATCAGGAACAAGGCCACCCCGCCGCTCTTCCCGGTCGGCAAGCGCTATCTCGGCCGGACCGTGGACAGCTTTGGTCAGCCCCTGGACGATCAGGGAGACATCAAGCCTCAGCGGTACTACCCTCTCTACGGACAGCCCCTCAATCCTCTCGAACGGCCGCGGGTGGACCAGCCCCTGGATGTCGGGGTCAGGGCCATCAACGGTCTGCTGACCATGGGCAAGGGTCAGCGGGTGGGGATCATGGCCGGTTCAGGCGTTGGCAAGTCCACGCTCATGGGCATGGTGGCCAGGTACACCAGGGCAGAGGTCAATGTCATCGCCCTGGTGGGCGAACGGGGCCGGGAGGTCCTGGAGTTCATCGAGTCCGCCCTGGGACCGGAGGGCATGGCCAGGTCGGTGGTGGTTGTGGCCACCTCGGATCAGAGCCCCCTGGTCAGGATGCGGGCAGCCTATGCAGCCACAGCCATGGCCGAATTCTTTCGGGATCAGGGCAAGGACGTGATCCTGATGATGGATTCGGTGACCCGCTTCGCCATGGCCCTGAGAGAGGTCGGACTGGCAGCCGGCGAGCCTCCGGCCACCCGCGGCTACACCCCGTCGGTCTTCAATCAGCTGCCCAAGCTCCTGGAAAGGGCCGGGCGGAGTCGGGCCGGGAGCATCACCGGGATCTACACCGTTCTCGTTGAAGGGGACGACATGAACGAACCCGTGGCCGACGCCGTGCGCTCCATCCTGGACGGCCACATCGTGCTGGACCGGAACCTGGCCGATCAGGGCCACTATCCGAGCATCGATATCCTTCAGAGCGTCAGCCGTCTGCGCTCAGATGTGGCCAGGGAGGACGTCCTGGCAGCCGGCAACCGGCTCATCTCTTCCCTGGCGACCTTCAAGCGGGTCGAAGACATGGTCAATATCGGCGCCTATGCCAGGGGGAGCAACCCGGAGATCGACGCTGCCCTGGAGCTGATCACTCCGATCGGCCAGTTTCTGAAGCAGAAGGTCGATGAGCACGAACCCCTGGAGCAGAGCTGGACAAGGCTTCAGGCCCTGATGGAGTGACACCAGGTTGATGGTTGAGAAGAAGAATGTCCGACAGTTCCAGCGATGACCTTCAACTCGGCCACATTGATCATGGCAGCGACGTGACGTTGACATCACGTCTCGAACCTGCCCGGCAGCCTCATTGAGGCTGTGCCCCTCACCCCGCCATTTACTTTTGCCTCCAGAGCACGTACCTTCCTCCCATTCCAGCCAACCCAGTCGGGAGCATGTCCTTCCCGGACCGGATCGGGACAGGATCTGGCAAGCAACACAGGATGAAAGAGTATGCTCGGATTGCAGGACTTCCTTGAAGGCAGGGAATCCATTGCCGTGGTCGGCCTGGGCTATGTCGGCCTGCCCCTGGCGGTGGCCCTGTCCAGGACCTTTCAGGTTGTGGGGTTTGACGTTTCAGAGTCCCGGATTGCGGAGCTCAAGCAGGGCAGGGACCGCACCAGGGAAGTGGCCCCGGGTGAGCTGGCCTCAGCCGGAATCAGCTACACCAGTGCAGCCAGGGACCTGGCCGGGACCAGGCTGATCATCGTGGCCGTGCCGACCCCCATCGACTCCAATCACCGCCCCGACCTGCAGCCCATCCTGGGTGCCTCGGCCGCTGTTGGCCGGGTCATGCGTCCAGGCAGCATCGTGGTCTATGAATCCACGGTCTATCCAGGTTTGACCGAGGAGGTCTGCGGCCCGGTTCTGGAAAGGGAGTCCGGCCTGCAGTCCGGCCGGGACTTCCATCTTGGCTACTCGCCTGAGCGGATCAACCCCGGGGACCGTGTTCACACCCTGGAGAACATCGTCAAGGTCGTGGCCGGACAGAACGACCAGGTTGCCGACCTCCTGGTCGGGGTCTACGGTGCCGTGGTCCAGGCGGGCATTCACAGGGCCCCGAGCATCAGGGTGGCCGAGGCGGCCAAGGTCATTGAAAACACGCAGCGGGACCTGAACATTGCCCTGATGAACGAGCTGGCGCTCATCTTTCAGGCCATGGGCATCGACACCCTGGACGTTCTGGAGGCCGCCGGGACAAAATGGAATTTTCTGCCCTTCAAGCCGGGTCTGGTCGGGGGACACTGCATTGGGGTCGATCCCTACTACCTGACCTTCAAGGCTGAGGAGCTCAACTACCACCCCCAGGTCATCCTGGCGGGCAGACGGATCAACGATTCCATGGGCGAGTTTGTGGCCCGGACCATGATCAAGAGAATGATCCAGGCCGGGTCGGACATCAACGGAAGCAGGATCGGCGTCCTTGGAGTGACCTTCAAGGAAAATGTGCCTGACCTCCGGAACACCAGGGTCATCGACATCATCAGAGAGCTGGAGACCTTCAGCGTCAATGTCCTGACCCACGACCCCCTGGTGGATCGAGAGGAAGCCAGGCACGAGCTGGGCCTGGAGATCGTTTCCTGGGAGAGCCTGGTGGATCTGGACGGGATCATCGTGGCCGTTCCGCATGCCTCGTTCGCCAGCCTGCCAGTGGCCGAGCTGGCCCAGTGCCTGCGGGTTCCGGACCAGGGCCTGATCGCGGACATCAAGGGGGCCTTTGACCGGAATGAAGCTGTGCAAAGCGGCCTGAACTACTGGCGGCTCTGAAGTGGGCACGGCATCAGGCTCTCGGCCCGACATGGAGCGGCTGCTCATCGTCGCCGCCACCAGGAGGGAGATGAGGGCGGCCCTGGATGGCTTGTCCTGCCCCGAGGACCTGCCTCACGGCCAGCCGTTGGAGTGGAACCATGGGGGACGCAGAGGGCTCCTGCTCGTCACCGGCATCGGCCCGATCAACGCGGCCATGCGCCTCAGCCTGGCTCTGGCCGGAGCAGGAAAGGTCTCCGGGGTCCTCAATCTGGGCATTGGGGGCAGCTTTGACCTGGAAAGGCTCCCTCTCCTTGAGGTCTGTACCGTTGTTGAAGAGATCTGGCCTGAGTTCGGGCTGTGGACAGAAACCGGTCTCAAGCCCCGGGCCCTGAAGTTCCCCCTGGGCAAGCACCAGGGGCAGACGGTCTGGGACAGGATTGCCCTGGAACCGGACAGGGCTGCCTGGCAGACCGGCCTCAAGCTGTCCCCGGGGTGGCCTGCGGTCACGAGCCTGACCGTGGCCGGCGTGACCGGGACGGCGCAGAGGGCCCAGGTCCTGCAGCAGGGCTATGGGGCGCTTCTGGAGAATATGGAAGGGTTTGCCCTGGGCTGGGTCTGTCTTCAGAGCAGCGTGCCCTTTCTGGAGTGCCGGAGCGTCTCCAATCTCGTGGGGTCCCGAGATGCAGGCGACTGGAACCTGCAGGGGGCCATGAAGGCCCTGGGGCAGATCCTGCCCGCTCTTTTTCAGGTGGAGCCCCACCAGGCCAGATGATTGAGTTCGAGAAGGAGCCGGGCTGATCAGGGAGGTCGATGGTCTCAGGGAGTCAATGGGGCTGTTGAGTCCCCTGGCCCGATGGCGACCGGACATCGAGACGTGCGCCCAAATGGAAAAGAAGGATGACAGCTTGCCCATGCGAGATTTGCAGGACTATATCCAGGCCTGTCTGCCCCCGATCGAGAGCGAACTCGTCCAGAGTGTGGCCACCATGAATCCTGTGGTCGTCCCTGTGGCCGAGCACATCCTCAAGGCCGGGGGCAAGAGGCTCAGACCCGTGCTGTGCGTCATGACCGCCCAGGCCCTGGGGCCGGTGAACGAGTCTGTCTATCCTCTGGCCAGCGCCCTGGAACTCATTCATTCAGCCACCCTGCTCCATGACGATGTCCTGGACAATGCCGAGCGCAGGAGGGGCAGGACAGCAGCCCATCTCCAGTTCGGAGTGACCGAGACCATTCTGGCCGGGGACGCCCTCCTGGCCATGGCGAACAAGATCATCTCCACCTACAACAGCGTTGAGCTGATGGCTCTGGTTTCAGAGGCGATCTACCAGACGGCCACTGGGGAGATCCTGGAAATCCAGAGAATGCGCCAGCCTGTCCTGACCCGGGAGCAGTACCTGGAGATCATCGTCGGCAAGACGGCCTTCCTGATCCAGACCTGCTGCCAGTGCGGGGCGATCTGGTCAGGGGCCTCATCAGAGCTCCTTGAGCAGGCCAGGGTTTTTGGCCTCAATCTGGGCATCGCTTTCCAGCTCGTGGACGACGCCCTGGATTACACCGCCATGGAGAGCCGGACAGGAAAGCCTCTGGGAGGTGACCTGCGGGAGGGAAAGCTGACCCTGCCTTTGATCTTTTTTCTGCAGAGCCTGGAGGAAGAGGACAAGCTGACCATCCTGGACAAGATCAAGGACAAGCGTTTGAGCCAGAATGAGCACCAGCGGATCATGTCCGAAATCCAGTCCCGGAACCTGGCAGACGAAACGCGCAGCGAAGCCGACCTGTTCCTCCAGAGGGCCGCCGACGCCCTGAGCCGCTTTCCCGGGAACGAATACAGGGACCTCCTGGAGCAGACCATCGCCTTCATTCGGAACCGGTCCCACTGAGTCAGTGGAAAAAGGCCAGCCGAGGCACAGAGGTCAGCTCACCTGCCTGGACCAGGGCCTGATAAAACGCGGTCAGCCCCTGCACTTCCCTGTCCCCGAAGTCGTAGACAAGACCGGAAAAGTATGATTTCAGGCTCTGCCTGTCCAGGATACCCTGCCTGCTGATCAGGTCGCAGAAGAACTCGATCCTCTGCTGGCCCCAGAGCTTTGAGGCCAGCAGCTTGTCCCTGGCCCTGGCCAGAGCCTCCCCTTTGCTCACCAGAGCCGCTCTGCTGACCACCCAGACCCCGAAAATGAACGGCAGTCCGGTCCACTCCAGCCAGGCCTGACCGAGGTCGAGCTGATAGGGATAGGCCTCCAGGTTCCTGAGCCGCAGGGCCTCGTCTCCAATGGCCAGAAAGGCGGCCGGCGGGGAGGTGCCTTTCAGCTCGGTGTAGATGTCTCCGGTGGTCAACGAGGCCTGGATGTTGTCTTTGGTCAGAATCAGACGCAGCAGGGCGGCAGAGGTGTGGGTCTGGGAGCTGATGAGCACGGCCCGGCCTCCGAGGTCCTCGAAAGGGACCGTGCTCAGCAGGAGAACGCTCTGGACCGGACCCTGGCTGCCGATGGCCAGATCGGGAAGGAGGTGGTACTTTTCGAAGTGACGTCCGTACTCGATGCTGGAAGCAGAGCTGATATCCAGCTCGCCCGAGGCCATGAGGGTGTTCAGCCTGGCAGGGGGGCCGCTGACGAACCGGAAGTCATTGGGGATGATTCTGTTCTCCAGGGGATAGTAGATGGGCAGAACATTGAGGTAGCTGATTCTGCCCAGGCGGACCTCAGTGCTGGCCTGCGGCCTGGAAAGAGCAGATTCACGAGTCGATGCGGGCATAGTCCATCCGTCTCTGTCTGGGAAGGAAGCCGGCCTGGGCGATGCACGTCTCGATGTCCCGGGCGCTCATGCGGAAACGGACCCCGGAGGCCGCGACCACGTTCTCCTCGATCATGGTCGAGCCAAAGTCGTTGGCCCCGAAGAACAGGGCCAGCTGGCCGATCTTCGACCCCATGGTCACCCAGGACACCTGGAGATTGTCGACATTGTCCAGGACGAGCCTGGAAAGGGCCACGAGGCGAAGGTACTCGATGCTCGTGGCTTTGCGCCCCGGAAGGCGTGTGTTGTCGGGTTGAAAGGACCAGGGAATGAAAGCCGTGAACCCAGCGGTCTCGTCCTGGAGCTCCCGGATGGCCAGGAGGTGCTGGATTCGTTCCGCCGGGGTTTCCACATGGCCGAACATCATGGTGGCCGTGGTTCGAAGGCCCAGGTGATGGGCTGTTCGCATGATGTCCAGCCACTGCGCTGCGCTGCACTTGTTTGGGGACACGGCCTGCCTGACCCTGTCCACGAGAATTTCAGCCCCGCCGCCAGGAATGGAATCCAGCCCGGCCTGGATGAGCTCCTGGATGACCTCTCTGGGGGAGAGGCCGGTCAGCTGGGCCAGGTGGGCGATTTCAGGCGGGGAGAAGGCATGGATGTGCAGGTTCGGGAACGCTGTCTTGATCGAGGCCAGCATGTCGGTGTAGAAGTCCAGGCCCAGGTCGGGATTGTGGCTGCCCTGAAGCAGAATCTGGGTCCCGCCGAGCTCAAGGGTCTCCTCGATCTTGTTGAACAGCTCGCCCCTGGAGATGACGAAGCCCCCTTCCTGCCCCGGGGCTCGGAAGAAGGCGCAAAAACGGCAGGCGCAGACACAGATGTTCGAGTAATTGATGTTCCGGTCGACCACATAGGTGACCACAGGGTCCGGGTGCCTGGCCATGCGCACGGCATGGGCCGCCTGGGCCAGATCGTGGAAGCCGGCCTGACGTTCGAGGGTTCCGGCCTCTTCAGCCCTGAGGCGATCTCCGCGAACGGCCGCCTCCAGCAGGGATGGGCACGGTGACGGGGTCATGGGGTTCCTGCCTGGTGCAGAGGGGTGATGTCCTCAAAGAGTCCGTTGCGCTGGACAGGCTCCAGGCCGCAGCCAACGATCATCCGCTCCAGCTCCTGCCTGGACAGGACCTGCGGGGAGTCAGCCCCGGCCATGTGGCCGATCTTCTCCTCAACCACGGTGCCGTCGAGGTCGTTGGCCCCAAAGTAGAGGGCGGCCTGAGCCTGCTTCAGACCGAGCATGACCCAATAGCTCTTGATGTGCAGAACATTGTCCAGCATGAGCCTGGAGACGGCGATGGTCCTCAGTTCCTCGATGCCGCAGATCGGCTGGATGTCCTTCATGGGGTTGCCTTTGGTCAAAAACGGCAGGGGGATGAAGCACAGAAAACCGCCGGTCTGGTCCTGGAGCCTGCGCAGGCGGTCCAGGTGGTCCAGCCTGTGGTCAATGGACTCCAGATGGCCGAAGAGCATGGTGCAGTTGGTCCTCAGGCCCATGGCATGGGCCTGGGCGTGGATCTCCAGCCACTGTTCGCTGCTGGCCTTGTTGGGACAGATGCGGTGTCGGATGCCTGGATCGAAGATCTCGGCCCCCCCACCGGCCAGCATGTCCAGCCCGGCCTGTTTGAGCCTGGCCAGAACGTCCCTGGTAGAGATGGATTCCAGCCTGGCGAAGTGATCGATCTCCACAGCGGTGAAGCACTTCAGGGTCGCCCCAGGGCGGAGCTGGCGAATCATCCCCAGCATGGCCTCAAACGTCTCCAGCCTCAGCTCCGGATGACATCCGCCGACGATATGGACCTCAGAGATGGGCTCACTCAGGTGGTCCCGGATTTTCTGCTCCATCTCCTCCAGGGAGAGGACGAAGCCGCCTGGCTGGCCCTTGCGGCGATGGTAGGAGCAGAAACGGCAGCTGTTGATGCAGATGTTGGTGTAGTTGAGCTGCTGGTTGAGGACAAAGGTGGTCCTGGCCTGGTGTCGCCTGGTCCGGGCCAGATGCGCCAGGGAACCGACCGCAGTCGGGTCGGGGCACTGGAAAAGGCGCCGTCCGTCGTCCAGGCTCAAACGGACATCCCGGAGGATCTTGTCCCGGATGTCCCCCAGGTCGAAGTCTTTGGCTGGCGTGATCTGCATGAGAGAGTCCGTTGTTGTGAAGGGGGAACGCACCGGCAGATGCGCTGTGAACCGGGCCTACTTTGACTCCTCCAGCCACAGGGGTCAAGTCTGTTGAAACCCCTGAACGGCTGGTTCACCCTCTGGCATCCTGCCGCTGACAGCGGCGGCAGAGACCTGTGGCCTGCAGAAGAGCCGTGTGATAGACCTCAACACGTGGCACGACGTTGAACCACCTCAGGAAACGATCTCAGGAGCGGCCCATGAAGACGACCTTGAGCCTGGGCATTTCCCCCTGCCCCAACGACACCTATATTTTCTACGCCATGGTCCATGGGAGGGTCGGGCTGGCCCCCTTTTCCCTGAAGACCACCCTGGCCGACGTTCAGGAGCTCAATCTTGCCGCCAGGGAGGGCCGATTTGACATCGTCAAGATTTCAGCCGCTGCTTACGGCCGGGTTCAGGACCGCTACACCCTGCTCAAGGCAGGGGGGGCCCTAGGGCGGGGCTGCGGCCCCCTTCTGGTGGCCCGTCCGGGGTTCAGGCCTGCCGACCTGTCCAGGGCCCTGGTCGCCCTGCCTGGTGAACTGACCACGGCCAGTCTCCTGCTCAGGCTGCACGGGGTCCATCAGGGGGCAAGGCTGGAGATGCGCTACGACAGGATCATGGACGCCGTTGTCGCAGGTCAGGCCGATGCGGGTCTGGTGATCCATGAGGGCCGGTTCACCTACCCGGCCCTCGGGCTGGAAAAGGTTCTGGATCTTGGCCAGTGGTGGGAACGCGAGACCGGCCTGCCCATTCCCCTCGGGGTCATTGCCGTCAAATCGGAGCTCGGCCCTGAGCTCGCCAGCTGGGTCGAGGAACGGATCCGGGACAGCCTGGACTTCGCCAGGAACCACAGGGACACGGCCTGGCCCTACATTCAGTCCAATGCCCAGGAAATGGCCACGACAACCATCGAGGAGCACATCGAGACCTTTGTGACCGACTATTCACGGGATCTGGGGCAGGACGGCCTCCAGGCGGTGCGCAGGCTGCTCCAGGCCGGGGCAGACCAGGAGGCCTCGTATGAAACTTGATCACAGGTGTTCGGGTTTCAGGTGTCGGATTCAAAAAAGCTGACATTCAAGCAAGTGAAGTCATCATGCAGACGTTTCTTCACCGATCAAACTGGCCGAGTTGGGTGTCATCAAGTGAAGAGTCGATCTTTCTTTTCTCCCATCCACCTTCAACCCTCAACCTTCGACCTTCAGCGCAGCCAGCGGCAGCGCTGAAACCTGTCATGCCAGGGCTTTACAGGTGATCACCCTTCAGGGGCCAGGCGCAGCAGCCGCCATGTGGCCAGTTGGGGATGATCGCAGCGCAGCCGGGCCTCCTGGCCGGAATGGACCACGTCCAGCCTGGCCCCGGAGGGTGATTCCAGGACGTAGTCTCCCGGACTGAGGCGGGGCCGTTCCAGGCCCGGAACCAGGATATGCACCGGTTTCGAGCTCTCCCACCTGGATTTGACCCTGACGGGCCATTCGGCTTCCCGGCGGCCTTGGCCAAGCTGGGCCAGCACCGGACGTGGTTCAGAGACCTCCCCTGGCTGGTGGAAGATCCTCTTTCTGGGCAGAGTCAGCCCGGTGCCCAGCGCTCTGGAGGAGGCCTGGGCCAGCTCCTGGAGGTAGGTCCCCGGCCTGAAGGTCCCGGCATGGAGATCTTTCAGGGCCGTGACATAGACATCGAGGACCTGGGCCAGATAGAGGCTGGTCTTCATGCGGCCTTCGATTTTCAGGGCATCGATGCCGTTCCTGGCAAACCAGGCCAGATACTTGACCAGACAGAGGTCCTCGCTGGCCAGGAGCCTGGTGTAGGGCTGGCCCCGGACCACTTCCCACACAGGCTGTCCCGGCCGCCTGCGTTCTTCCAGGGCCACTCCGGTCACCTTGTATTCGAACCTGCAGGGATGGGTGCACAGGCCCAGGTTGGCCGGTCTCTGATTGAGATGGGCGCTCATGAGGCATCGGCCGGAGAGGGCCATGCACATGGCCCCGTGGACAAAGACCTCCAGCTCCATGTCCGGGGCCCTGCTCCGGATGGTCCGGATGGACGGGAGGTTCAGCTCCCGGGCCAGATTGACCCGGCGAACCCCCTGGCGCTGCCAGAAGAGGACTGAAGAGGCGTTGGACGTGTTGGCCTGGGTGCTGAGATGGATGGGCACGGTGGGGGCCATGTCCCGGGCCAGGTCGAGGACACCGGGGTCGGCAACGATGAGCCCGTCAAGATCCATGCCGGCCAAGCGGCTCAGGTCCTCCCTGATCCGGGCAAGATGCCTGTCCTGGGCCAGGATGTTCAGACAGTAGTAGAGTCTGACCTGATGCTCACGGGTCCGCTTCCTGGCCAGACAGAGCTCGTCCCAGGAAAAGCCGTGGCCCTGAGCCCGGAGGTTGAAATCCTCCCCTCCGAGGTAGACGGCATCAGCACCATAGCACAGGGCGGTTTCCAGGCGCTCGAAGTTGCCGGCCGGGGCGAGGAGCTCCGGGCGGTTCAGATCCGTTCGGTGACCCATAAGCCGTGGTGTCTGCGGTCATCTTTCATGGCCTGCAGCAGGTCGTAGGGCAGAGAGAGGTTGGAGCGTCCAGTGCCGAGATGGATGTCGGGTTTGACGCTGCCGTGGAAATCCGATCCGCCGCTGACCAGGAGGTCGAACTCCCTGCAGAGCTGCAGGTAGAGAGCGGTCTTTCCAGGTGTGTGCTCGGGATAGTGGGCTTCCAGTCCATGGAGGCCCAGGCCCTTGAGCCGCTCAAGCTCGCTCCTGAGCTCGCTCTCGGACATCTTGAGGGTGAAGGGGTGGGCCAGAATCACGGTCGCCCCCTCTCTGTTGAGGATGTCCAGGGCCACCTCCGGAGTCAGCTTGTCCTTGGGGACATAGGCCCTGCCTTTGGGCCCGATGTACTCGTCAAAGGCCTCCTGGATGTCCCTGACCGCCCCCTTGTCCATGAGGATCCTGGCGATGTGCGGCCGGCCGATGGAGGCATCCCCGGCCAGGTCCCTGACCTCCTGGTAATCGATGTCGATGCCTGCCTTCTGCAGGGCCTGGATGATCCTCTCATTTCTGGAATGCCGACGCTCCCGGAGATAGACCAGCTTTTCAGTCAGGATTCTGGGCTGGACCGGCAGCCACAGACCGACGATGTGCATCTGTCCTTTGGGATAGTCGACACTGAGCTCACACCCGGGGACGATTTCCAGTCCCAGGCGCTGCCCTGCAGTCATGGCCTCTTCCAGACCGTTGGTGGTGTCGTGATCGGTCAGGGCCATGGCCTGAAGCCCTGCCCGCTTGGCTTCCGCAACCAGCTCCCCAGGGGAGAACGTCCCGTCGGAAGCGGTGCTGTGGGTGTGAAGGTCGATATCTGACATCTTGATTCTCCGGATCAGGTTGTGTAGGAGCTAGAGTCATTGAGGCCGCCTCGTCCTGAGGCATGAGACTGGCGGTTGTGGACGTGCTGCCCTGACAGGGTCCCAGAGTGTCAAGGCGACTGTCGGGGGCGGCGATGCCCGCAGCCGGAAAACAGGTCCCCTCTTCCTGGGGGGGCAGTGTCGGGCGGCCCATTCATACCGCAGGGCGTCTCAGGAGACAAGTGCGGTCACCAGAACACAGCCCACACAAGGAGGAGCACATGGCCCTGAACAAGGAACTGCTGGATATCCTGGCCTGTCCGAAGTGCAAGGGGGACCTGGAGCTGACTGCGGCTCAGGACGGCTTGATCTGCTCGAGCTGCGACGTGGTCTACCCAATCCGGGAAGACATTCCGATCATGCTCATTGAAGAGGCCATCCCACTGTCCACGTGGCAGCAGGACAGCGACGACACCTGAAGCAAAATTTTTCGGCCCGGTCTTGACACCTCCGTGAAAGTGCTTACAAAGAGGTTGTGCTCAAAATCTGCTGTAGTTTTTAAATAACTGCAAGGAGGTGTCAATATGGTTTTGGATTTCAGTACACTCTATGATTTCCCCCGGAATATAGAAAGATTCTTCGATGACTACTGGAGCCCTTTGAACATCAGTCAACGTCGCGTGGCCTATCCTCCATTGAATATCAGTGAAGATGAGAACAACATCTACGTTCGAGCTGAAGTCCCTGGATCAAATATTGAAGATATTGACGTCACTCTTTCTGATAAAAGTCTGATCATTAAAGGCGAGAAAAAGTCAGAGGAAGGTCGTTATTTCAGACAGGAAAGACCGACAGGGTCTTTTCAACGCATCATCAATCTCAATGTAGAAATATCCAGAGAGAGCATCAAAGCGTCAATGAAAAATGGTTTGCTGGAAATAGTTCTCCCCAAGTCTGAAGAGACCAAACCAAAGCAGATCAGCATTGATGTTGGCGAATAATGGAGGGTCAGTCATGACAGAGACAGTGACACGACACGAAAAAAAGGAACTGCCCAAGGTCAGGCCTGCTGCCGATATCCTTCAGAAGAACGACGCTTTCTTCATTCTTGTGGATATGCCCGGGGTCAGGCGCGATGACCTGGAGATCGCCGTGGACAAGAACGTGCTGACGGTTGAAGGGGTCACGAGCTACCCGCAGGTCGAGAACGAGAAGTACCTTGAAAATGAGTTCGGCAACGTTCACTACATCCGGAAGTTCACCTTATCTGACGCCGTGGAAAAAAACAGCATCAAGGCCCATTTGAGCAATGGTCAGCTCAGGCTCGACCTGCCCAAGGCCAAAGAGCTGCAGCCCAGAAAAATCGAAATCAAGACCAGCGAATAACGCTCCAGCCATCTCCTGTCATCAGAGGCCGGGCTCTGCCCGGCCTCTTTTATGGATGGACCGGCAGCGATGGAGAGACCCGTGACCAGATCAGCCCGCCCCAGCCCCCAGTCCTTTGCCCTGCCTCTGGTGGGCGTGGACTCTCACGCGCATCTCGATCTGGATGGGCTGCGCGGGCAATGTTCCGAGGCCGTCCACAGGGCTGAGGCAGCAGGGGTGGCCTGGATCGGGAACGTGTTCCTCAACCCGGGAGCCTATTTCAGCAACAGGGACCTCTTCTCCGCCTTGGAGCAGGTCTTCTTCGTGCTCGGGGTTCACCCCCATGAATCCGACCGCGTGGATGCAGCGACCTTGAGCTCCCTTTCAAGGGCTTTGCAGGGTGACCCGCGGATCAGGGGCCTGGGGGAGATCGGTCTCGACTTTTTCCGGGACTGGTGCCCCAGGGAGGACCAGGTCCGGGCTTTTCGAGCGCAGCTGGCCCTGGCCAGAGAGCTGGACATGCCGGTGGTCATCCACTCCAGGGACGCAGAGCGGCAAACCCTGGACATCCTGAGCGATATGGGGTTTGCCGACCGGCCCCTGCTCTGGCACTGCTTTGGCGGGGACAGGGCCCTGGCCGCCGAAATCCTCGATGCAGGATGGACGATTTCCATTCCCGGAACCGTGACCTTCAGGAAGAGCACCCGGCTCCAGGACGCGGTGTCGGCCATCCCTGTGGAGCGGATGGTCCTGGAGACGGACTGCCCTTTCCTGGCCCCGGAACCCTACCGGGGCAAGCAGAACGAACCGGCCCTGACCGTGTTCACGGCCCAAAAAATTGCTGAGCTCAAGGACATGGACCTGGAAACGGTCTGGACCCGGACAGGGCTCAACGCCCGGCAGTTTTTCGGGCTGAGGGCATGATCCGGCCGGAGGAAACCCTGGTTTCAGCGGCAGGGATCCTTTGAAGGTCGTCCGCACCATGCGGCTATGAGTTCACCAGGGCCCGGATTTCTTCCTGCACGAACTGCAGCCGCTCCACATCGTCTTCCTCAAGCTCTCCCATGGCTTCCTTGGCCTTGATCCGCTTCTTGAGGGCCTTGAGCTCGTTGTCCAGATCAACGAGCGCGTTCTGGGCCTGGGTGGCGAAGTCCGGCTCGCTCCAGGCCAGATCCGGGACCTCTTCAACCACCTCTCTGGGCTTGAGGATGATCCGCTCCTTCCATCTCGGGATGTGGACGTTCAGGCCGTGGCTGGACCGCAAAACGTCAGCCAGGGCCCTGCTTGACTCCTCCTCCCCATGGATGAGGAAAACCCGGGGGTTGGAGCTGAAGTTGCCCACCCACTGGATCAGGTCCTGCTGATCGGCATGGGCGGAAAACCCGCCAATGGTATAAATCCTGGCGTTGACCGTGATCATCTCTCCCAGGACCTTGACCTGCCTGGCCCCGTCGACCAGCTTCCGGCCGGTGGTGCCGGCGGCCTGAAAGCCGACGATGACCACGCTGGCGCCCTTGCACCACAGGTTGTGCTTGAGGTGGTGCCTGATGCGGCCGGCGGTGCACATGCCGTTGGCAGCGATGACAATGGCCGGGCCGTCCTGCTCGTTGATGGCCATGGATTCCCTGGTGGACTGGGTGAACTTGAGGTTGTCCATGCCAAAGGGATCGAAGCCGCTGTTGACGATGGCCATGGCTTCCTGGTCGTAGGCCTGCTTGTTCTTGCGGAAGATCTCTGTGGCCTTGATGGCCAGGGGGCTGTCCAGGTAAATGGGGATGTCCGGCAGGCTGCCTTCCCGCTGCAGCTCTCCCAGGACATAGAGGATCTCCTGGGTCCGCTCCACGGCAAAGGCCGGGATGAGGATCTTCTGCCCCCTGGAGGTGCTGTGCTGGATGGCCTCCAGGAGCTCATCCCTGCTGTCCTCAAAGTTGCGATGGTTCCGGTTGCCGTAGGTGGACTCCATGAACAGGAAATCGGCGTCGAAGATCTCCTGGGGGTCTTTGACAATGAGCTGGTCCTTGCGCCCCAGGTCCCCGGAAAACACGACTTTGAGCTGCTCCTGACCCTCATGGAGCCAGAGCTCGAGGATGGAGGATCCGAGGATATGCCCTGCATTGCGGAGTCTGGCCTTGATTCCGGGCTCGATGTCCACAAAGGTGTCCCGTTCGACCGGGGAGAAGAACTTCAGGCTGGCCTCGGCGTCTGCAGTGGTGTAGAGCGGCTCCACCGCCTCCAGGTCCTGGCGCCGCCTCTTTCTGGACTGCCATTCAGCCTCCGTTTCCTGAATGTGAGCGGAATCCAGGAGCATGATCCCGCAGAGTTCTGCCGTGGGGGGAGAGGTCAGGATCCGGCCCTTGAAGCCGTCCTTGACCAGCTTGGGGATCCGCCCGGAGTGGTCGATGTGGGCGTGGGTCAAGAAGAGGATTTCGATTTCGGAGGGGTTGAAGTCCCATTCGGACCAGTTCCGTTTTTCCAGCTGCTTTTTGCCCTGATAGAGCCCGCAGTCCACAAGGAGCTTTTTCCCTCCCGGTGTTTCGATCAGGAAGTTTGAGCCGGTCACGGTCCTGGTCGCCCCCAGGCAGGTCACTCTGATCATGGTCAATCTCCCATATCAGCGCAGCCCTGGCTGCGCGAAAAGCATTGGTGTGAGCTGAAAAAGGGAACGCCCTGTCCTGCATGGCGCGTCGAGGTGATGCAGCCAGCCCGATCGGGGAGGACACGTCCTGAGCTCTCCCCTCCTCCTTAAGGGAGTCGTCCCAGAGAAGCAGGGGGGCTCCTCCATCCTGGCGTGCTCACCAGGCTGATGGCCATCTCAGACGAGAGGCCCTCAATCAGGTCGAGGACCTCCTGGCGCTGCCCGCTGTGAAAGGCAAGCTGCAGGACGGCCTCGTATTTGTCCATCACGGTCATGGTGGCCAGGTTGTCGTAGCCTTCCAGAATGAATTTGAAAAACACGATTTCGTGTCTGGGTATTCGGATGTACAGGTGGTCTGACCAGACATCCTGGACTGGAGGAGCTGCTCCTGGCCTCACAAGACCCTGGCTCCGTCTTCAGTGACCACCACCATGTGTTCCCAGCGGACCCCGCCCCATTCCGGATAGTAGAGCCCGGGCTCAATGGTGATGACCATGCCTGGCTGGAGAGGAAGCTCTCCGGCAGGACCCAGACTGGGAGCTTCGTGGGTTTCCAGGCCGATGCCGTGCCCCAGGGCGTGGGTGAAGTGTTCGGCCACCTCGTGTCGGGCAAAGAACTCCTTGACCAGGGCGTAGAGGTCTTTGGCCTGCATGCCCGGTCGCAGCCTGTGTATGGCCAGCTGCTGGGCCTGCTGAACCAGGTCCAGCGTGCGTTTGAAGGCATCACTCGGCCTGTTCCCGGTCCAGAACGTCCTGGTCTGGTCAGAGCAGTAGTTGTCCTTGCGCCCCCCGATATCGATGAGCAGGGGGCCGTTGCCCGGAATGACCGTCGGGCCGGGAATGGAATGGGGCAGGGCCGCATTGGGCCCCGCGGCCACAATGGAGCTGAAGGCCAGGTCTGAGGCGCCGTTCTCCCGAAAGGCCCGTTCGATGGTCCAGGCCAGCTCAGCCTCGGACTGGCCGGCAAGGGTCCTGGCCTGGAGCTGGGCGAACACGGCATGGTTGAGCTTGCATGATGAGGCCAGAAGCTCGATCTCCTCCGGGTCCTTGGTCCTGCGCAGCTCTTCCACCAGGCCGGCTGAGGGGACCATGTGCACCGACTCGCTCATGGTCGCGAAGAGCTCGTGGCAGACGATCCTGGATTCGAAGCCCAGGCTGGACAGAGGCTGACCGGCCATGAACCCGGTCAGGTCCTTGATCCTGTTGTTGGTGTAGACGAAGAGGCTGTCCTCAGGCCAGATCCGCTTCCCGGCCTCAAGGTAGCGCGGGTCGGTGCACAGCCAGTCCTCTCCTTTGGCTGTGATCAGCAGGCAGCCTGCGCTCTCGTTGCACTGGGGGTCGTGGAGCTCGAAACCGCTGAGGTAGAAGCGGTTGGCCGGGTGCATGACCAGATAGCCATCCAGGTCGTGCTCGACGAGCTTCTGGCGCAACCGGCCCCGGCGCCGGGCAAAGAGTTCCAGGGCCGGATTTTCAGAGGCGAGGGACATGGCTGATGACTCCTTTGACGGCGCAGCCGCCAGTCCAGCCGCTGGCCGGGCTGACTGCAGGCCTGGGTTTGATGGTCCAGGGCAGAGGTCGTGCTCAAGCTCTCCGCCTGTGGCCGCGTGAGGAGGACCTTCGACGGAGAAAGGGGCCTCACCGTTTTGATCAGAGCAGATAGGAGTTGGCCATTTTGAACATGTCCTCGTAGTCCATATTGTGCTTCAGTGCCAAACACAGCTCCAGGGCCATGTCCATCTTTCTCCTGGTCTCGTAGAGGATTTCGTCTTTCTGCAGATTCAGGCGGTGCTTGACAAAGTCCTGGGCGAACCCGTCCAGAATCAGGCTCAGCCCTTCAGTGAAATATGCTGAACGGACATGGGCCACATAGGGCGCACAAGCCTCTCTGCCCTTTCTCCGGGAGAGCATGCAGTAGAAGATGAGGTGAGTGATGAGCTGCTCCAGAGACATGCGGTGATCGACGTCCACGACAGAACCTGTGCCGGACGGGGTGTCCAGAATGTCCTGGGCGGCCTGGAAGATGTGCCGCTCGACCACAGGGGTGATCGAAAACTTGGAGATGATCCTGATCAGGACCTGCTGGGGGTTTTCATTGGCCGCAACGCCCAGGAGCCCGATGCTGATGAGGACCAGCTTGCGCTGCAGGTCCTTGATGATGGTCTCCTTCTTGACCTCGGAGAATTTGCGGAGCTGGGCGTCGTCGAGGCTGGACAAGAGAAGATTCAGGAGGTGCTTGATATAGGGTTCAGAGGTGTAGTCAGCCTCTTCCTGGAGCACCTTGACCGCTTTCTTGGTTTTGAGCACCTTGCGCAGCGAGAGCCAGTAGGCGGCCACGCCCTCGATGGGGATCTCCAGGAGGTCGAAATCCTTGATGTTCGGCGGTGTCTTGGCGGAGAGCCTGCTGGCCTGGGTCATGGGTCGCTCTGAGGGGGTCAGCCTTGTTGTGTGGGATGTCCGCAAAAGGCGCATGAACGCACTTCGCGGAAGGTCGTTTCGCTGAAGAACACGGTTTTCAGCGCTGCCGCTGGCTGCGCTGAAGGTCGAAGGTTGAGGGTTGAAGGTGGATGGGAGACAAGAAAATTCGACCCTTCACCTGAGGACATCCAATCCGGCCGGTTTGATCGGTGAAGAAACGTCTGCATGGTGACTTCATGTTCCTGAATCCGACACCTGAACACCTGTGATGAAGTTTCAGACGAGCTGCAGAGGCAGGGGCATGATAGTGCAACTCCGGCTGCCTGGTCAACGAGACGCAAAGCCAGCCTGGCTCGGACGGGGGCGGGCCCCACGGGCCGCAGGCCCGGTGGCATCGAAGCAGGAGGCCGTGATTCCATGACGCATGGCCAGGCCTGAAAAGCTCGTGGGGCCTAAAGGGCTGATCTGGGGGCTGGACTTTTCTGGGCGACGGTTGACATTAACATTGGAATGCGCATGTATACTGATTGTTTGTTCATGCAAGGCGTCAGGGGGCAAAGTATGGCTCATGCTGTGATCCGGCTCGGGAGCAGGCTGTGCGA
Organism: uncultured Desulfohalobiaceae bacterium; assembly: GCA_964573115.1. GTDB lineage: Bacteria > Desulfobacterota > Desulfovibrionia > Desulfovibrionales > Desulfothermaceae > CAYOID01. The sequence goes on from CAZNIP010000002.1 coordinate 22,957, forward strand.
GATTCGCCAGGGGGACATCACCTCGGTTGAGGTCGATGTGGTCGTCAATGCGGCCAATTCGGGACTGAGAGGAGGAGGAGGCGTGGATGGGGCCATCCACGCCGCGGCAGGCCCCGAGCTCTTGTCCGCCTGCAGGCAGATCGTGCAGGAGCAGGGCCAGCTCCCTCCGGGCCAGGCCGTGATCACCCCGGGATTCAAGCTTCCGGCCAAACAGGTCATCCACACCGTGGGGCCCATCTGGCGGGGGGGCCGGGAGAACGAGGAGCAGACCCTGGCCGCGGCCTACAGGAACTCCCTTCGGCTGGCGGACGAAAACAGGGCCGCAAGCGTGGCCTTTCCGGCCATCAGCTGCGGGGTCTACGGCTATCCTGTGGATCAGGCCGCCAGGGTCGCCCTGCGGACAGTGGCCGAGACCCTTGGGGAGACAGCGATCGAGAAGGTGCTCTTTGTCATCTTCTCCGCCAGGGATTCCGATCGCTGGATCAGGGCAGCAGATGAGGTCCTGAAAGGCGGGTCGGAGCAGTGACCCCGACCGGGGGCAGATCGGGACACCCAACCACAACAGGGGGCGAGACGTGCAGAACATCAAGGGCACAACCATTCTGGCGGTCAAGGACCCATCGGGAGTGGCCATGGCTGGAGACGGCCAGGTGACCATGGGGCAGGCCGTGACCCTGAAGCACAAGGCCAGAAAAGTCAGACGCATGTACAAGGATCAGGTCCTGGCAGGCTTTGCCGGGGCCACAGCAGATGCCTTCACCCTGTTCGAGCGGTTTGAAGCCAAGCTCGAACAGTTCGGGGGCAACCTGCTGCGCTCAAGCGTCGAACTGGCCAAGGACTGGCGGACGGACAAGTACCTGCGTCGCCTGGAGGCCATGCTGCTGGTGGCTGATGCGCAGACCCTCCTCGTGCTCAGCGGGACCGGAGATGTGATCGAGCCAGACGACGGGGTGGTGGGCATCGGCTCTGGAGGCCCCTTTGCCCAGGCCGCAGCCAAGGCCATGATCCGCTGCTCCAGCCTTTCGGCGCCTGAAATCGCCAGGCAGGCCATGGCCATCGCCGCGGAAATGTGCGTGTACACCAATGAGAACATCACCCTGGAAACACTGGTCCCTGACCATGGGGAAGAGGCATGACTGAGCCGATCACCGGAGGAGAGGCAATGAATTCGACCCTGACGCCACGGGAAATCGTGGCTGAGCTGGACAAGTACATCATTGGCCAGGCAGAGGCCAAGAGAATGGTGGCCATCGCCCTGCGCAACAGATGGCGTCGCCGGCAGCTGGAACCCGAGCTGCGGGACGAGGTGGCCCCGAAAAACATCATCATGATCGGTCCTACGGGGGTGGGCAAGACTGAAATCGCCAGGCGTCTGGCCAAGCTGGCCGGTTCGCCCTTCTTCAAGGTCGAGGCCTCGAAGTTCACCGAGGTCGGCTATGTCGGCCGCGACGTGGAGTCCATGGTCCGAGACCTGATGCAGATCGGGGTGGACATGGTCCGCAAGGAGGAGATGGAACGGATCCGGGACAAGGCCGAGAAGCTGGGCGAAGAGGCCCTGCTGGACATCCTGCTCCCGAACACCAAGCAGAAGTCCAGCAGCCAGTTTTCCAGCGCCGCTGCCAGCGGCACAGAACCGGCCCAGTCTGCTGACAGCGAGGGGCTGTCCACCAGGGAGAAGTTCAGGAAGCTCTGGCGGGACGGCAAGCTGGACGATCGGCTGGTGGAGGTGGAGGTCGAAGGGCCCGGGGTTCAGGTCGGGGTCATGTCCATGCCGGGCATGGAAGACATGGAGATGCAGTTCCAGGACATGTTTTCCAAGATGTTCCCCAAGAAGAAAAAAACCAGGAAGATGAAGGTCAGGGACGCCTACGAGCACCTGGTCCAGAAGGAGAGCGAGCGGCTCATCGACCAGGACAAGGTCATGGAGCTGGCCAAAGAGCGGGTCGAGCAGAGCGGGATCATCTTCCTGGATGAGCTGGACAAGGTCTGCGCCAAGCACGACGGCGGCGGCAGGCAGAGCGATGTCTCCAGGGAAGGCGTCCAGCGGGACCTCTTGCCCGTGGTCGAGGGGTGCGTGGTCAACACCAAGTACGGCATGATCCGCACAGACCACATCCTGTTCATTGCCGCCGGGGCCTTTCACTATGCCAAGCCCTCGGACCTCGTGCCTGAGCTCCAGGGCCGTTTCCCCCTGCGGGTGGAACTCTCGAGTTTGAAAAAAGAGGACTTCTTCAGAATCCTGACCGAACCCCAGAACGCCTTGACATTGCAGTACAGGGAGCTCCTGCGGACAGAGGGTGTGGGGCTCGAGTTCACTGAGGACGGTCTGGAGGAGGTGGCCTCCTTTGCTCAGAAGATCAATGAAGAGACCGAGAACATCGGGGCCAGGAGGCTGTACACCCTGATGGAGCGGGTCCTGCACGACCTGTCCTTTGCCGCGCCTGACAAGGATGGCCAGCAGGTCACGGTGAATTCGGACTATGTTCAGGAGCAGCTCAAGGATGTCCGGGAAGATCGCGATCTGAGCCGGTACATCCTCTGAATGCCGGGCCTGCGAAGGCGTCAGGCGCGAGATGTCAAGAACACCGCCCATGCACGGGATCGACATTCTGCTCATCGATGACGACCAGGAGTCGCTGGATCGCCTGGAGGACCGGCTCCGGGCCGAAGGCTACGGGGTGACCTCATGCCTGCGCCGGGACGAGGCCATGCGCAGGCTTGAGGATCAGGAGTTCGACCTGGTGATCATCGACTTCAAGCAGGAGTCCGTGGATGAGTACACCATCCTGCACACGACCAAGACCCTGCACCCCAACACGGAAGTGATCATCATCACGGCCGCGGCTTCGGTGGAAATGGCCGTGGAAGCCATGAAAGAGGGGGCCTTCTACTACCTGCCCAAACCCTGCAGCCTGGACGAGGTCCAGTTTCTGGTCAAGAACGCCCTGGAAAAGCGGATTCTGCGCCTGGAAGTTCAGGAGCTCAGGGACCTGGTGACCGGCAAGCGCTATTTGAACAAGCTCATCGGCAAGAGCCCCAGGATTCAGCAGGTGAAAAAGGAGATCTCCAGGGTCGCCCCCCTGGACTGCACCGTGCTGATCAGGGGGGAAACCGGCACGGGCAAGGAAATGGTCGCCAGGATCATTCACCGGATGAGCACCAGGGGGGAAAAGAGATTCCTGGCTGTGAACTGCAGCACCCTGAATGAAGAGCTCTTGAGCAACGAGCTCTTCGGGCATGAGAAAGAGGCCTTTACCGGGGCCAGCCGGGTCAAGAAAGGGGTGTTCGAAGCCCTGTCCGGGGGAACCATCCTCCTGGACGAGATCGGGGACATGCCCTCAGCCATGCAGGTCCAGCTGTTGAGAGTGCTCCAGGAGAAGACGGTCATCAGGGTTGGCGGCACAGAGGAAGTCCCGGTGGACGTGCGGGTGCTGGCGGCCACGAATCGAAGCCTGCAGGACGAGATGTCCAGGGGCTCCTTTCGGGCCGATCTCTACTACCGGCTGAACGTGTTCACCCTGCGTCTGCCCCCCCTGAGGGAACGCCGGGACGACATCCCTTTATTCTGCCACTATTTTCTGGAAAAGTACGCCAGCCAGTTCCACAAAAAGGTGACCGGCCTGTCCGATGGGGTCATGAAGCGCTTCATGACCTACAGCTTCCCCGGCAATGTCCGGGAGCTGGAGAACATCATCGAACGGGCCGTCGTCCTGGCGGACGGTCAGGTCGTGAGGCCGGAGCACCTGCCCCAGCGACTCCAGGCCCGGTCCTCCCGCCACGATTCGGCCCGGAAGGCATCCAGGCCCCTCAGCCTGGCTGAGCTGGAAAAGGAGCACATCAGGCATGTCCTGGGCCGCACTGGAGGCAACAAATCCAGGGCTGCGGAGATGCTGGGGATCAGCAGGGTTTCTCTGTGGCGGAAGATCAAGAATCTGGGCCTTGAAGGGGATCTGAGTGATAAAAAGTGAAACATGTTTCGTCCTGTAACATGTTGGTCTGCGCTCCGGCTGGCCAGAACAATGCAGGCAAAAGCATGCCTCAATGTTTCATGATGAAACGGTCCGGCGAGGTCTTGCAGGGGCGGGACGGGCTGGTGTCCGGGCTGAGCGTGTCTGGCATGAAGCTTGCTCAGAGTTTCTCCACAATTCGCCTACAAACACCGTTATGGAGGAACTATGGCCCAGATCAAAGTCGTCTTCAATGTCATGCAGCGCTTTTTCGACCGTGTCGATTCCCTTGAAGTCCTGGCCACCTACGCCCAGGCCGGGGTGCCCCTGACAGACGTGGACCAGGACTAGACCTCGCTTTCCCCCTGCCGGCCACTCCCTTGAGTTTTCCCCAGCTCCCATCCGGCAGGGGGTTTTTCAGCCTGCCTTGTCATTCTGCCCTCGACCCGGACCTGGTGCCGCCATGGGCTCAGTGGCCATGGGTCTGGGGACCTGTCCGGGAACTTTTCTTCCCTCAACCATCCACCCTGAACCTTGAACCTGTCAGTCCGGGCCAGAGGCAGGGCTGACTTGACTCTTGACCGGCAAAGGGGCACTATCTCCAATTCGACTGTCAGTCCGGCCTCTGGCCGGGCAGGCAGGTCGATGGTGAGGGCAGAAAAGAGTTTAGAGTTTCCAGCCAGTTGCCACTTCATCCGGCCAGGTGCTCATGGAAGAAAGTCGTCACCGCCTCCGTTTCTCAAGCTGGCGCGGCCTCTGGCCATGCCGGGCAACGAGAGGCCTCTTGAGACGTTCATTCATGTGAGACCGAAGAAATGGCCCTGGTCAGCCAATGAGGACAAGGTCCTGGCGCTACCCTCGTGGACCTGTCCCGGAAGAATGCCATGCAACAGAATCTGACTCGGAAAATCATCAAGGAGCATCTCCTGGAAGGCTCGATGGAGCCAGGGGAGCCAGTCGCTCTGCGGATCGACCAGACGCTGACCCAGGACGCCACAGGGACCATGGCCTATCTGCAGTGGGAGGCCATGGGTCTCGACCGGGTCCGGACGGAGCTCTCGGTCAGCTATGTGGATCACAACACCCTCCAGATGGGCTACCGCAATGCCGACGACCACCGCTACCTGCGCACGGTGGCAGCCAGGTCCGGGGTCATTTTCTCCCCTCCGGGCACCGGGATCTGCCATCAGCTCCATCTGGAAAACTTCGCCATCCCGGGCAGGACTCTGCTGGGCTCGGACAGCCACACTCCCACAGCCGGAGGTGTGGGATCGCTGGCCATGGGGGCCGGCGGGCTTTCGGTGGCCCTGGCCATGGCCGGAGAGCCCTACCAGCTGCCCATGCCCAGAGTGGTCCAGGTCGTCCTGCACGGGCGTCTGACCGGGTGGGCCACGGCCAAGGACATCATCCTGGAGCTGCTCCGGCAGCTCACGGTCAAGGGCGGTGTTGGGACGGTTCTGGAGTACTCCGGTCCTGGTGCGGCCTCCCTGAGCGTGCCTGAGCGGGCGACGATCACCAACATGGGGGCTGAGCTGGGGGCCACCTCCTCCATCTTCCCCAGTGACGAGGCAACGAGGCGCTTTTTGAAGGCCATGGGCCGGGAAAGCGAGTTCCTGCCCCTGGTCCCGGATGCCGAAGCGCCTTATGACCAGACTGTGGAGCTCAATCTGGACACCATCGTCCCTCTGGCCGCCTGCCCGCACATGCCCGACCGGGTCGTGCCGGTTGAGGAGCTGGACGGTCTGGAGGTGGATCAGGTGGCCATCGGGTCGTGCACCAACTCGTCCTATGCCGATCTGAAGACCGTGGCCCGGATCCTGTCCGGCAGGCGGGTCCATCCTGGAACGGATGTCCTTCTCGCCCCCGGGTCCCGGCAGGTGCTGTCCCTCTTGAGCCGGGAAGACCTGCTGCAGGCCATCCTCGATTCCGGGACCAGGATTCTGGAATGCGCCTGCGGACCCTGCATCGGGATGGGCGGCTCCCCTGTCTCCAGAGGGGTCAGTCTGCGGACCTTCAACCGGAACTTCGAAGGCCGCAGCGGAACTCAGGATGCTGCAGTCTATCTGGTCAGTCCGGTCACGGCTGCCCAGGCTGCTGTCCAGGGCAGGGTGACCCCGCCCGGGACCTGGGGACCTCCAGGGGAGCAGCCGGAATGGCCAGCCGACATTCCCGCCGGCCGAAGCCATTTCCTCTTTCCCCGGGCCGAGGGCGAAGAGACACCCATCGTTCGCGGACCGAACATCGTCCCCCTGGAGCCTTTTGCCCCGCTTCCGGATGTTCTCGAGGCCACCGTGCTCATCAAGGTCGGGGACAACATCACCACAGACCACATTCTTCCAGGGGGCCCCCAGGTCACGGCCTTGAGATCCAATGTCCCGGCGATCAGCAGGCATGTCTTTTCCAGGGTGGATCCCGGGTTCAGCTCAAGGGCTGCGGAAGCCGGCCCGGGACTGATTGTGGGCGGGGAGAACTACGGTCAGGGTTCAAGCCGTGAACATGCGGCCCTGGCCCCGAGACACCTCGGAGTGACCGTGGTCCTGGCCAAGTCCTTTGCCCGGATTCACCGGGCCAACCTCGTCAATTTCGGCATCCTGCCCTTGACCTTTGAGCGCCGTTCCGACTATGAGCGCATTCAGAGCGGACAGACCGTGTCCCTGGACTGCCGTGAGCTCTCAGCAGGGGGCACGGTCCAGCTCGCTCTGGACAGCGGTCCAGGCATGGCCGCAGTCAACGATCTGAGCCCCCGGGAACTGGACATTGTCAGGGCCGGGGGGATGCTCAATGCGGTTCGCAGCAGGAGATCGGGATCAACAGGACAGCAGGTTTGAAAATCGCACTATGTGTGTCTGGCTCCTGAAAACAGGGCTTGAATCAGCGCATCGAAGGTGAAAAAGCATGTTGGAATTCATTCGGCAGAATGCCCAGTCTTGGGGCATCAAGGTCCTCTTCGGCATCATCATCCTCGTGTTTGTCTTCTGGGGGGTGGGAAGCTTCCGCGGCACTCAGAAGCAGGTCCTGGCCACGGTCAACGACCGGGAGATCGGGACCAAAGAGTTCTTTCGAACCTATGAGCAGCAGCTTCAGCAGCTGCGTCAGAGGCAGGGCGAGGTCTCCTACGACCGGCTCAAGCAGATGGATTTCAAGCAGCAGATCTTTCAGCGGATGATCGACTCCATCCTCCTGCTGGACCAGGCCCGGAATCTGGGCATGTTTGCCACCTCTGCAGAGATTCGCGGGGCGGTCATGAACATGGAGGTCTTTCAGGACGAGAGCAAGCGCTTCGACTCCTCAAGGTATGAGGCCCTGCTTCGGGCCAACCAGATGACCCCGGTCCAGTTCGAGGCCGATGTCCAGACCGATCTGGTCAAACAGAAACTTCAGTCCTACGTGCTCTCGCCGGTTCAGGTGGCCGAGGCCGAGGCCAGGGAGCTCTTCGCATACGTCCAGGAAAAGGCTGTCATGGAGTACGTCTCTTTCCAGAGGAGCGACTTCATGGACCAGGTCCAGGTCGATGAGCAAGAGATCCAGTCCTTTTACCAGGACAACCAGGAGCAGTTTCGGGAGCCGGCCAAAATGGCCATGGAGTACCTTCTGCTGACTCCGGAACATGTGGCCCGGTACCAGCAGGTATCGGATGAGGAGATTGCGTCCTCCTACGAGCAGAACAGGGAGGCCTATGCCCGGCCGGAACAGGTCAAGGCCAGCCACATCCTGGTCCGGTTGGACCAGGAGGCTTCAGCTGCGGAGGAACAGGAGGCCAGGGCCAGGATCGAGACGGCCAGGGCCCGCCTGGATCAAGGGGAGTCCTTTGCCTCTGTGGCCAAAGACCTGTCTGAGGGACCGAGCAGTGGTGAAGGCGGCGATTTGGGCTGGTTCGGGCGAGGCTCCATGGTCCCGGCCTTTGAAGACGAGGCCTTCAGCCTCGAGCCTGGCCAGGTCAGCTCTGTGGTTCGGACCAGATTCGGTCTGCACCTGATCAAGGTCGAGGACAAGCGCAAAGCCGGCTATCGGCCCCTGGAAGAGGTCAGAGACGAGATCAGGCAGCGGATAGCCGAAGACAAGGCGGCTGACCGGCTCGATGACTTGCTGGACCAGGCCCTGGAGCTTCTGCTGGCCAAAGGAGACCTGGAAGCCGTGGCCGGCGAGCTGGGGGTTGAACTCCAGGATTCGGGTCTGTTCAGCAAAGCCCGGGGGCCCCAGGGACTGGAGATCGAGCCCGAGGACCTGGAGAGCCTCTTTGCCATGCAGGAGGGCATGGTCACGGACACGCCGCTGCTCTTGAAGAACGGCTACCTCCTGGCCCGGAAGACCGAGTCCGTGGCCTCGAGCATCAAGCCCCTGGATCAGGTCAAGTCCGGGATCGTGCAGCAACTGAAGCAGGAGCAAGCCCTGAAGCGGGCTGAACAGTCGGCCCAGTCGGCCCTTGACAGGGTTCTCCAGGCCGGCGGCGATCTTTCAAAAGATCACGAGATCCGGACCTCGGAGCCTTTCAACCGCCGGGGATTCGTTCCCGGGCTGGGTTCAAACCCTGAGCTGGCCTCTGATCTCTTTACCGCCACCAGGGGCCAGTGGCTGGACACGACCTATCAGGTTGACGGCGCGGTCATCCTGGCCAGACTGAAGGAACGGGTGCCTGCCGGCGATGAGCAGTGGCAGGAGCAGAAATCCTACTGGATGTCGGCCATGAACAGGACCCGGGCTCAGGCCTTTCTTGAGGCCTACCTCCAGGGTCTGAGGGACAGGGCCGAGATTGAGGTCCTCACCCCCGAGATCCTGGCCTATGATTGATTCCGACGGCGAACGTCCCCACCAGCTGAGCGCGTACGAAACTTGATCACAAGGGAGGTTCTGCCTTGATCAAACTGTCTGCAGCACGATGGCCCGCTCTGCTCAAAAGCTAGGTTCGTTCTTCAGTTCAAACCCAAATAGACAGCGCGGCCAGAGGCTGCGCTGACTTGACAGGCATAACGACTTCTTCTATGTTTCCTCTTTTGCCTTGCTTTTGCCACCAGGCAGAAGCCACAGACCACAAGGAGACCAGGAGCATGATGCGAAAATTCGAAACCTTGATCTTGTTCAGTCCGGACTTGTCCACTGAAGACCGCGAGGGTCTGGTGGAGATGCTCAAGGGCGTGATCCAGAACGAGTCAGGCCAGGTGGCCGATGTCGACGACTGGGGATCCCGGGAGCTGGCCTATCCAGTCCAGAAGCACACCAGGGGCCGGTATGTCCGCCTGGAATATGGAGCGCCTGGCGCCACCGTGTCGGAGCTCGAGCGCAGGATCCGCATTGCCGACGGCATACTCAAGTTTTTGACCGTGAAACTGGACAACACGTTCCAGCCAGCTGCTGAGGAGGCCTGATCATGGCATTCAAATTCACACCCCGCAAAAAGTACTGCCGTTTCTGCGCTGACAAGGATCTGCCCCTGGATTACAAGCGGGCGGACATCCTTCAGGACTTCGTGACCGACCGGGGCAAGATCATTGCCCGGAGGATCACCGGGACCTGCGCCAAGCACCAGCGCAAGCTGACCACTGAAATCAAACGGGCCCGGCAGATGGCCCTGTTGTACTACACCACTGTCCACAGCACCGGGGTCAAAAAGAAGACCGTTTAGGAGTGAAGTATGGAAGTCATACTGCGAACAGATATCGAAAACCTGGGCAGGCTGGGGGAGATCGTCAAGGTCAAACCCGGATATGCCAGGAATTTTCTGCTGCCTCAAAACATGGCCATGCTGGCGACTCCGGGCAACAAACGCCTTTTTGAGCAACAGCGCAAGAAGCTCCAGGAGAGGCAGAACGCGGCCCGATCAGCGGCCCAGAGCCTGGCCGAAAAGCTTGACGAGCTGACCCTGACCATTCCTGTGCGGGTCGGGGAAGGCGACAAGCTCTACGGTTCGGTGACCTCGACCATCATCGGTGATCGGCTGGCCGAGCTGGGCTTCGAGATCGACAAGAAAAAGATTGAGCTGGACAATCCAATCAGGGCTTTGGGCGACTATGCAGTGCCTGTACGTCTCTACCCAGAGGTGCGCCCGGAACTGACAGTATCAGTGGTTCGACATGACGAAGGACAATCCAGGGACGAGGAACAGGAGTAAGGCTCAGCAGGCCAAAGGAGATGGCGCCTCTCAATCCCTGACTCACGTCAACAGCGACCTGCTGCGAAAACTCCCCCCTCAAAACATCGAAGCGGAACAAGCCGTTTTGGGGGGGGTTTTTTTACGTAATTCCATCTTCCATTCTCTTGTGGATCTCCTGCAGGAGGATGATTTCTACTCCCCGGTCCACACGACCATCTTCCAGGTCTTTCTCGACCTCTACCGGCGGAACATCCCCATCGATCTGGTCACGGTGGCTGAGGAGCTGCAAAAGAAAGGCAAGCTGGAAGAGATCGGCGGGGCGGTCTACCTGACCTCCCTGACCGAGTCCGTGGCCAGTGCGGCCAATGCCTTGAGCTATGCGGCCATCGTCCGGGAAAAGTCCGTCCGACGGCACCTGATCCAGGAATCGGCCTCGATCATCGCCAGCGCCTATGAATCCGGCGAGGAAACCGACTCCCTCCTGGACAAGGCCGAGCAATCCATCTTCAGGATCTCCGAGTCCAGGGCCAGGTCGGGCTTCCGATCCTCGGGGGAGCTCGTGGTCCAGGTCTTCGAGCAGCTGGAACAGAGGTTCGAGAGAAAGGAACTCATCACCGGGGTTCCCACCGGATACCACAAGTTCGACGAGATCACGGCCGGGCTGCAGCGAACCGACCTGATCATCATCGCCGGGCGGCCCAGCATGGGCAAGACCGCCTTCGGGCTGAACGTGGCCATGCGGGCGGCGGTGACCAACGAGATCCCGGTGGCCATCTTCTCCCTGGAGATGTCCATGGAGCAGCTCATGATGCGCATGCTCTGCGCCTGGGGCAAGGTCGACCTGTCCAGGATGCGCAGCGGCTTCCTCCAGGACGAGGACTGGGCCAGGCTCTACCAGGCAGCAGAGTCCCTGTCCAACGCCCCGGTGTACATCGACGACACCCCCGCCCTGGACCCCATGGAGCTGAGGGCCCGCTGCCGCAGGCTCAAAGGGGAGAAGGGCCTGGGCATGGTCATCGTGGACTATCTGCAGCTCATGCACACCAGCCAGCGCAAGGACTCCAGGGAACAGGAGATCTCGCACATTTCCAGGAACCTGAAGTCCCTGGCCAAGGAAGTGGATGTCCCGGTGGTGGCCCTGGCCCAGCTGAACCGCAAGGTGGAGGAGAGGACCAACAAGCGCCCTCTGCTCTCAGACCTCAGGGAGTCCGGGGCCATCGAGCAGGATGCCGATCTGATCATCTTCCTCTACCGGGATGAGGTCTACAACACCAGGGAGGACAATCCCAACCGCGGCGTGGCCGAGATCATCGTGGGCAAGCAGCGCAACGGGCCGACCGGTGCGGCCAAGCTGTCCTACATCAACAGCTGCACCGCCTTTGAAAACCTGGCCGATCTCCCCGGACCCTCAGAGGAAAGCGGCTTTGACACCTCCATGCACATGCAGGAATGATCAGCCCGGGGCGGGCTGACGCACCCCGGACAACAGGACAGACATGACCTTCGAATGCCTTCATCCAGAGGAGAGGTTGACGCGGGACGAGCTGGACCACCTTCAGGTTCAGCGCCTCAGGACCATGGCGAACACGGCTCTGCAGGCTCCCTTCTACGCCCGGAAAGCGGAGGAGCTCAAGGCTGCAGACATCAAGAGCCCCGAAGACATTCAGGGCCTTCCCCTGACGACCAAAGACGACCTCCGCAGCGGCTACCCCTTTGGCTTCCTGACCAGGCCGGTCTCCGACATGGTCCGGCTGCACGCCTCGTCCGGCACCACTGGATCTCCAACGGCCATCCTGTACACCAGGGAGGACCTGGACACCTGGGCCGATCTGGTGGCCAGGTGCATGTTCATGGTCGGGATCAGGCCTGGAGACACCTTTCAGAACCTGAGCGGCTACGGGCTGTTCACCGGCGGGCTGGGCATCCACTATGGGGCGGAGCGCCTGGGGTGCCTGACCATCCCGGCCGGGGCCGGCAACAGCAGGCGACAGATCAAGCTGCTCCGGGATTTTCAGGTTCAGGCCATTCACATCATCCCCTCCTACGCCCTCCGCCTGGCTCAGGTCCTGCACGAGACAGGGGTCGACCCCGAGACCCTGGCCTTGAACATTGCCCTGATCGGGGCCGAGCCCCATTCCGGGGAGATCAGGACCAGGATTGAAGACCTCTTTCAGATCAAGGCCTACAACTCCTACGGGCTCTCGGAGATGAACGGCCCCGGCGTGGCCTTTGAATGCCCGATCCAGAGCGGGATGCACCTCTGGGAAGACAATTTCCTGGCCGAGATTCTGGATCCTGAGACCCTGGAGCCTGTCCCGGAGGGCGAACTCGGGGAGCTCGTCCTGACCACCCTGAACAGGGAGGGCATGCCTCTGATCCGGTATCGGACCAAAGACCTGACCAGGTTCATCCCCGGGGAGTGCTCCTGCGGGCGGGTGCACAAAAGGATTGACCGGATCATGGGCCGTTCCGACGACATGATCATTCTCAAGGGGGTCAACATCTACCCCATGCAGGTCGAGCAGGTCCTCATGGCCATCCCGGAAGTGGGCCAGAACTACCTCATCGTTCTGGAACGAAACGGCGACATCGATCAGATGCGGGTCAAGGTGGAGATCAAGGACGGGTGCTTTGTCGAAGACATGCGGGTCCTGCGGGGGCTCGAACAGCGGATCACCAGGCTGCTCCGGGAGGAGATCCTGATCACGCCCAAGGTCGATCTGGTGGAGCACAACAGTCTGCCCAGGAATCAGGGCAAGGCCGAACGAGTCCAGGACAAACGCTGAAGGATGGCTATGGGCCTGGCAGAGCTGCTCGCTGGAGTGATCATTCTGGTCCTGTTTCTCCTCTGGGCCACCAATTTTCTCGGCCTGCCAGGAAACTGGGTCATCATTGCGGTCATGGGTCTCTGGAAATGGACTCACCCCGAGATTCAGGCCGGCTGGTGGTTCTTTCTGCTCCTCATCGCCCTGGCCGGGGCGGCCGAGCTCATCGAGTTCGGCAGCCAGGTCTGGGGGGCCAGGCGATACGGCGGATCGAACAGGGGCAGCTGGGGAGCCCTGCTTGGGGCCTTTGCCGGAGCGATTCTCGGGGCCCCGCTGCTGCTGGGGCTGGGGGCCATTGTCGGAGCTGTGGCCGGGGCCTTTGTCGGCAGCCTGATTTTTGAACTCTGGGTCGGTCGGTCGTGGGCAGAGGCTTTGACGGCCTCCAAAGGGGCCATGTGGGGACGGGTTTTCGGCCTGGCGGCCAAGGCAGGTCTGGGCATGCTCGTGCTCAGTCTGAGTGTGCCCAGAGTCTGGCCAGGATAGCCATGGGAGAGGACATGCCTCAGGATCAGCACTTCCCGACCTACCGGGGGAACATGGAGTATGTCTGCCAGGGATGCGGGGGGCGCTTCCCGGGAGACGATTTCCTCTACACCTGCCCTGACTGCGGGGGGGTCTTCCTGCTCCGGGACGCGAACCAGGACCAGCTCCGGCGCATCTCGGGACAGTCCTGGCGGGAGACCTTCGACTCCCGAAGATGTTCGAGCCACCCTGGCCTGCAGGGTGTTTTCAGGTACTACGAGCTCATGGCCCCCATGCTGGAGCCCGCGGACATCGTCTGGCTGGGCGAAGGCCACACCCCGATCGTTCCCTCCTCTCCGGAGCTGAAACAGCGTATCGGCCAGGATCTGGCCTTTAAGAACGAAGGCCAGAACCCGAGTGCGTCCTTCAAGGACCGGGGCATGGCCTGCGCCTTCAGCGCCCTGAAGGCCATGATCAGAAAGCATGGCTGGGATGAGGTCCTGACGGTCTGCGCCTCCACCGGGGACACCTCGGCTGCGGCAGCCATGTACGGGGCCTATGTCGGACCCCCGATCAAGACCCTGGTGCTCCTGCCCAAGGGCAGAGTCACTCCTCAACAGCTGGGCCAGCCGCTGGGAAGCGGGGCCGAGGTCCTTGAACTTCCCGGGTTCTTTGACGACTGCATGCGGGTGGTGGAATATTTGGCCGAGCACTACCGGGTGGCCCTGCTCAACTCCAAGAACAGCTGGCGCATCCTGGGCCAGGAATCCTACGCCTATGAGGTCGCCCAGTGGGGCCAATGGGACATGTCAGGGAGAGTCCTGTTCGTGCCCATCGGCAACGCCGGGAACATCTCGGCCATCATGGCCGGGTTTCTCAAACTCCATGACCTGGAGATCATCACCTCCCTGCCCAGGATCATCGGGGTCCAATCGGTCCATGCCGACCCGGTGTACCGCTACTATGCGCAACCTGCCGCACATCGGGAGTATCACCCTGTCCAGGTCCAGTCCAGCGTGGCCCAGGCGGCCATGATCGGCAATCCGGTCTCCTTTCCCAGGGTCAGATCCCTGGTGGAGAGCTATGCCAGGGCCGCCGGCCAGGGGGGCTTCGCCGTGGTCCAGGTGGACGAACAGGCCATCATGGACAGCATGGTCCTGGCCAATCGCCACGGCCATATCTCCTGTACCCAGGGCGGGGAATGTCTGGCCGGCCTGATCCGGGCGAAGGAGCTCGGCCTGGTGGCCCCGGACGAGCAGGCCATCCTGGATGCCACGGCCCACAGCCTCAAGTTCATGGGCTTTCAGGACATGTATTTCGGGGACGGTTTTCCCGAAGAGTACGGGGTCAGCCCCAGGGCCGAGCTCAAGAACAGTCCCAAAAGCCTCGATGTGCCGGCTGTTGTGGATCATGACCCGGACCAGGTCGAACGGTTCGTGCTCCAGGCTTCGGCAGAGATCGAGGACCGGCTGCAGCTCAGGTCCAGACAGCCCTGAGGCCCTTTCGATCAGGTCTCAGGACAGGTTCTCTCTGAGCTGGCCCAGGAAGGTGTGGTCGGTGAAGTCAAAGGTCAGCGGGGTCAGGGTCAGGTAGCCCTGGGTGAGCAGGGTGCGGTCCGTGTCCGCCTCCAGGTTTTCGGGCAGGATCTCTCCGCACAGCCAGTAGTAAGGTCCGCCCCGGGGATCGATTCGCTTGTCGTACCAGTCCTCGTACACGGCCTGGGTCTGGGGGCAGATCTGCAAACCCAGGGACTGGTCCAGGGGACATTTGGGAAAGTTGAGGTTGAGCACCCGCCGGCGGGGGACCTGCGGCCAGTCGATATGCTCTATGAACGTGGCCACGTACTCGGCCTGCTCATCGAGGTTGACAGGACGGAATTCGTCGATGGACACTGCCAGTGCCGGAATACCGGCCAGGGCAGCTTCGGTGGCCGCAGCCACGGTTCCGGAGTAGAGGATGTCCACCCCGACGTTGGCCCCGCTGTTGATGCCGGAAATCAGCAGGTCGGGCTCGAAAGAGAGCACCGTCCCCAGGGCGATCTTGACGCAGTCCACCGGAGTCCCGGAGATGCCGTAGCCCTGGAAGTGATTCTGGTTGACCTCTTTGACCCGCAGAGGCGAGCTCAGGGTCACGGCGTGCCCCACAGCGGACTGCTCAGTCAGCGGGGCGACCACAGTGACCGTGTGCCCGGCCTGAAGGAGCTTTGCGTACAGGGCCCTGAGGCCGACAGCCCAGATGCCGTCGTCATTGGTCAGCACAATGTCCATAGCGATCCATGCACCTCCGGATGCAGGCGTTCGGACGGCCCGTGAGGCCTGAACACAGGCCCTCTGTCCACAATCCTGATGCAGGGTCGAGTGGGCTGTCCTGGAGGGGATTTCTCATCAATCAAGCCGGAAAAGTCAAGTCACCATGACAACAAAGACCGTCTACGTCAAAGATCTGATCCAGGGCCAGGAGGTGGACGACGTGTTCCTCCTGGTCCAGGCCAGGCAGGCCCAGTCCAGAAACGGGCCCTACTGGGACTTGAAGCTCCAGGACCGGACCGGGGAGGTCAGCGCCAAGATCTGGCATCCGCTCAGCGCGGAGTTCACCTCCCTGGCCCCGGAGCACTTTGTCCGGGTCCGGGCCGGGATCAGCAGCTTCAGGGAGAGGCCCCAGCTCATCGTCCGCTCCTTGGATCTCCTGGACCCTGAAAGGCATGGCCAGGACTGGGCCGAGTTCATCCCCTCCAGTCAGCAGCCCCCGGAAGATCTGCTGGCAGAGCTGGAAAGCCTGTGCCGGGAAGAGCTCTCCTACCCTCCCTGGAGAAGGTTCTGCAGGAAGGTCCTCAAAGATCCCCTGATACGGGAAAGGATGCTGGCCGCCCCTGGGGCCAAGACCATTCATCACGCCTACCGGGGCGGCCTGCTGGAACACACCCTGGCCGTGGCCAGGCTGTGCCTGTCCATTGCCGACATGTACCCCGACCTGGACCGGGACATCCTCCTGGTGGCCGCCGTCCTGCACGATCTGGGCAAGGCCTGGGAGCTGCAGAGCGGTGTCAGCCGGGACTACACGGATCAGGGCCGGCTTTTGGGGCACATCATGCTGGCCATGGAGGTTCTGCAGCCGTTTTTCGCCAAGGCCAGGGATCTCGATCCGGACCTGGTGACCCATCTCAAGCATCTGCTCCTGAGCCATCACGGGGAATACGCCTTTGGCTCCCCCAGGCGGCCCAAGACGGCCGAGGCCTTTGTCCTCCACTATGCGGACAACCTGGACGCCAAGCTGTCCACCGCCAAAACGGCCCTGGCCGGCCAGGATCTTGAACAATCGAGATGGTCGGGCTATCAGCCGTCCCTGGAGAGGCAGCTTTTTGCGCCGGTCAGGAGCCGGGACTTTCTGCAGGACAACGACAACCAAGGATCCCGACCCAAACAATGTTTGTTACCTTTGAAGGAATAGAGGGCTGCGGCAAGTCCACCCAGTGCCGTCTGCTTGCCCGCTGGCTGCAGGACAGGGGTCAGGACGTCCTGATATCCAGAGAGCCGGGAGGGAGCCCCTTGGGGACACGCATCCGGGAGCTCCTGCTGAGCATGGAGTACGAGAACATGAGCTCGGAATGCGAACTCCTGCTCTACCTGGCCGACAGGGCCCAGCACGTGGACACGGTCATCCGGCCGGCCCTTGACAGAGGTCAGACCGTTCTCGTGGACCGTTTCGCCGATTCAACCGTGGCCTATCAAGGCTACGGCCGGGGCATCAGCCTGGAGACCCTGAATTTTCTGAACCGGCTTGCGGTCAAGGACCTCTGGCCGCAACTGACCGTGATCATCGACATCCCGGTCGACGTGGGGCTGAAACGGGCCAGGCAAAGGAACCGCGAACTGGGCACGTCCGTGACGGAAGGCAGATTTGAAGCCGAGCAGCTGGAGTTTCATCAGGCCATCCGCCAGGGGTATCTCGAGCTTGCCGCGGCTCATCCGGAACGGTGCGCGGTCATCGACGGTCATCGTGCTGAAGAGGACATCGCTGAGGATATTCGGGAGCTGGTCCTTGGCCGGCTCAAACCTGACTTTCCCGGGAACGCTTGACAAAAGGCCTGGAACAACTACAGTCAGGGGAGGCTTAAAGCCCCGTTAATGGGAATGAATCTGGAGAAACAAGGGAGCATGACTGATGGAAAAGGATGTCAAACTCTTTGCCCTGAGCACCTGCATTCACTGCAAGCACACCAAAGAATTTCTGGATGACAAGAACGTCGAGTACTCCTGCACCTATGTGGACAGGCTCAGCGGCGATGAGCGAAAAGAGGCGATCCAGGAAGTGAAGAAGCACAACCCCAATCTTTCTTTCCCGACCCTGGTCGTGGGCGATGACATCTGCGTGGTCGGGTTCAAAAAGAAGGAGATTGAGGAGGCCTTGGAACAATCATGAGCGAAGTCGAAGAACTCTACGCCAAGCTGAAGAAGCTCCAGGAGCCAAAAGGGCTGTATTTCAACAAGGACCGGAAGATGGTCATGCAGCTCCTGGAAAGTCTGCTCATCAACAAGGAACGCTACGGCTACACCGCCTGTCCATGCCGGCTGGCCACCGGCAACTACGAGCTGGACAGAGACATTCTCTGTCCCTGCGTCTACGCCAAACCGGACATCGAGGAATACGGCAGCTGTTTCTGCGGGCTCTACGTGTCCAGTGACTGGAACGAGGACCGCATTCCTCATGTCGTTGTCCCGGAGAGGAGACCCCCGGAAAAGGCCCTGGCCGCTCTGGATCACGACCTTTGAGACCGGGGTCAGGCCTGCAGGGTCACCGGCCTTGCAGGGCAGCGTCATCCACACCGCATTCCCCTGGAGGGTAGATTCCATGCAGGACAAGATCGAGACGGCACTGAACAAGATCAGACCTCAGCTGCAGGCTGACGGCGGGGACGTCGAGCTGGTCGGAGTCACCGACGCCAAGATCGTCCAGCTCAGGCTGCAGGGGGCCTGTGCCGGATGCCCCATGTCCCAGATGACCCTGAAGAACGGGATCGAAAGGGTCTTGAAGCAGGAAATTCCGGAGATCAAAGGTGTCGAGGCCGTGAAGTAGCCTGGCTCTTCTCCGGTCCTGAGAACCTGAATGTCAAAGGCGGGGCATCCCCGCCTTTTGTTTTCGGATAACAGAGCCGCCAAGAGTAAGGAGCGATCATGGATCAGGTTGTGACTCGATTTCCCCCCAGCCCAACAGGGCACCTGCATATCGGCGGGGCCCGGACAGCGCTTTTCAACTGGCTCCTGGCCAGAAGCCAGCAGGGACGTTTCGTGCTGCGCATTGAGGATACCGATCAGGAAAGGTCCACCCCGGAAATGACCGAGACCATCCTCGAGGCCATGAGGTGGCTGGGGCTGGACTGGGACGAGGGTCCGTACTACCAGAGCCAGCGCTTTGATCTCTACCACGAGCACATCGAGCGGATGCTGGCTGATGGACGGGCCTACTACTGTCAGTGCACCCCGGACGAGGTCGAGGCCATGCGGGACCGGGCCCGGGAGAAAGGTGAAAAGCCCAAATACGACGGGACCTGCCGGGAGAAAGGACTGGGGCCGGGTCCTGGGCGGGTGGTCCGCTTCAAGAGCCCGCTCCAGGGAGAGACCGTGTTCTCCGACCTGCTCAAAGGGACGAACAGGGTGGATAACCGGGAGCTGGACGATTTTGTCATTCGCAGGGCGGATCAGACTCCGACCTACAACCTGGCCGTGGTTGTGGACGACGCCACGATGGGGGTGAACACCATTCTGCGGGGGGACGATCACCTCAGCAACACCCCAAAGCAGGTGCTCCTCTATCAGGCCATGAACTACCCTCTGCCCGGGTTCGGGCATGTGCCCATGATCCTGGGACCGGACAAAAAGAAACTGAGCAAGCGGCACGGGGCCATGTCGGTCCTGGAATACAGGGACATGGGCTATCTGCCCCAGGCCCTGAACAACTATCTGGTCCGGCTTGGCTGGTCCTACGGCGATCGGGAAATCTTCGACTTGAAGGAGCTCATTGACCTGTTCTCCTTGAAGAACCTGGGCAAGTCAGCCTGCGTGTTCAATCCTGAAAAGCTTCGCTGGGTCAACAGCCAGCACATCAAGGCCGCTGATGTCCAGACCCTGGCAGGCCAGCTCAAGGTGCAGCTTGAGCGTGACGGCTTTCAAGGGCTCGATGCGGACGACCTGGAAAAGGTCGTGCCCCTGCTCCAGCCCAGGGCCGAGACCATGCGGGAGATGGCCGAGATGGCCCGCATCTTTGTCATGGCCGATGAGAAGATCGAGTACGACCCGGATCTGGTCAGGGCTTTCCTGACTCAAGAGGTCAGGACCCATCTGGAAAACCTTGTGGACAGGTTTCAGGGGCTGTCGGAGTTCAGCCGGCAGGCCCTGGAGGATGACGTCAGGAGCTACCTCGAGGCGAACGGGCTGAAGTTCAAGCTTCTGGCCCAGCCGATCCGGGTGTCCCTCACCGGACAGAAGGCCAGCCCGGGTCTGTTCGAAACCATGGAGGTTCTGGGTCAGACCAGGGTGGTCAACCGGATGAGCCGGGCTTTGAGCATCCAAAACCCAGGTGACTCGTATGCAACGTGATTCTGGAGTCAAGTTTCTTGGTTGATCAACCTGGCCGAGTCGAGATCCTGCTGGTTACGTCGGGGATCCTTCCTCTCCTCGACCTTGAACCTTGAACCTGTCAGCCCTGCCAGAGGCAGGGCTGACTCCAGACGTCATCCCGGCCTCTGGCCTGGCTGAGGGGTCGATGGTTGAGCCTTGAAGAGGAGAAAGGACGGGGCGGGAGAAAAAAAAGGACGGCAGGCCTGGAACACGGCCGCCGTCCTGTCAGGCCTGCCAGGCCAGGCAGGAGATCAGCCTGCCTGGCGGGGCTGGGCCAGGGGCTTGGTCACCGCGCCGCTGCGCAGGCAGCGGGTGCAGACATTGATTCGCCTGACCATGCCTGAGTCCAACCGGGCCTTGACCCGCTGAAGGTTGGGTTTGAACCGCCGCTTGGTCTTGTTGTTGGCGTGACTGACGTGGTTGCCCACTTCAGGCTTTTTCCCGCAGATATCGCATTGCTTGGCCATGTTGGTCCTCCTCGCTTCGTCTCTTCGCCCGGTGCGGTTGAATCCGGGTCGTGGCAGATCTCGTGTGGCAGAAAGGCTGCAGCTGCACCGCCTGTCGCTGTAAAAGAGGGGAAGAATACTCCTGATCTCTGAAAAAGGCAAGCCTCAAACTTGACAAAGAACTCATCCTCTAAGTAAGTACATACGTTTCACAAGGACGTCGTCTATGTCCACGTTTCTTCTGCCTCTCGAGGATCTTCCAGAATCTGGACGGGAGACACACTTTGCCGAACAGGCTGCCTGGACCGGGCCGATTCGTGAGTTTCACCTGCCGTATGAACTGGTCAGCCCGTTCAGGGCCGGGCTCATGATTCAGCCCCAGAGCCCGGGATTCCTGATCAGGGGACACATGACCGGGGCTGTGTCCGTCCCCTGCGACAGGTGTGCCGAGCCGTGCCAGTTCGAAGTGGATGTCCGCTTCGAGCTCTTTGAAGAACCTCAGCCCGCGGAGGATGACGGTCTTGAGGGCGGAGAGCTGCTCAGAATGACAGACAACGGGGTGGAGCTCGATCTCGGCGATCTGCTTTGGGAACAGTTTGTGCTCGCCCTCCCGGTCAAGCCGCTCTGCGATGTCGAATGTGCTGGCATATGCCCCCATTGCGGGCAGAATCTGAATCAGTCCGGATGCACGTGCGATCAGAGTCCCCAGGACCCCAGACTGGACATTTTCAGGAAATTGAAAATCAACAAGGGGCAGTGACCATACCGGTCACAACCCCTGCGACACAGTGAACTACGAGGTGCACCATGGCGGTCCCAAAGAAAAAGACGTCGAAGTCCAAAAAAGGCATGCGCAGGTCTCACCATCGGGTGCCGAAACCGACCCTGACAACCTGTGAGTGCGGAGCGACCAGCCTGCCCCATCGGGTTTGCCCGACATGCGGCAAATACCGAGGGAGACAGGTCCTGAGCACAGATGAGCAGGAGTAGCATTCCCAGCATTGCCGTAGATGCAATGGGGGGGGACCACGGCCCAAGGGTGGTCATCCCCGGAGCTCTCAAGGCCGCCCGCGAGATGAGACTGGCCCTGAAGTTCGTCGGTCGGGAGCGACTCATCTGGGACGAGCTGAACAGACATGACCTGGCCGGCCTGGAGATCGACGTCTTCCATTCCCCGGACGTGGCGGAGATGGGCGACAAGCCCTCCCACATCCTGCGCAGGAAAAAGGACACCTCCATCCAGAACGGGTTCCAGCTGGTCAAGGAGGGTGAGGCCCAGGGTCTGGTCAGTGCCGGACATACCGGGGTGACCCTGGCCAGCGGCATGTTCACCCTGGGCAGAATCAAGGGGATAGAGCGGCCAGGCCTGGCCACGGTGATGCCCCGGGAAAAGAACCCCCTGGTGGTCATCGATGTCGGGGCCAATGTGGACTCAAAGCCAAGGCATCTCGTGCAGTTTGCCCTGATGGCTGAGGCCCTGAGCAGGAATGTGCTCAAGAAGACAGAGCCGCAGGTCGGCATTCTGAGCATCGGTGAGGAGCAGGGCAAGGGCAACATCCAGGTCAACGAGGCCTACGCCCTGCTGAGCAAGACCGACATGAACTTTGTCGGCAATGTCGAGGGACGGGACCTGTTCAACGGCCATCTGGACATCGTGGTCTGTGACGGGTTTGTGGGCAATGTGGTCCTCAAGCTGAGCGAAGGTCTGGCCCAGGCCTTCAGCGGCATGCTTCGCCAGGAGCTGAAAAGAGGTTTTCTGTCCAGGCTGGGGGCTTTTCTGGCTCTGCCAGCCTTCAAACGGCTGCGGACCCGGCTGGACCATGAAGAATACGGCGGGGCCCCCCTGCTCGGGTTGAATGGTTCCGTGTTCGTCTGTCACGGCTCTGCCGGGGAAAAGGCGATCCAGAAGGCGATCAAAATGGCGGCGACCTTCATTGCCTCGTCGGCCAACGACGACATCAGGGAAGGCCTGGAGGCGCATCCTGAGATGACCCGATTTCACAGGCTTCGCACTATCCTGCACACGTCCTCCAAAAACAGCGCCCAGACAGAAGAGCCGGACAAGGATGACGAAAACGCCTGAGGGATCTCTCCATGGGGTTTTCTTGGTCATCGAATCCTTCAGAACCACGCCTTTGAGACAGCTGCCCTGACGATCATCCCCGAAGCCGTGCCGGGCGCTTGCATGGCCACTGAGCAGTGACACGAGACATGAAAGAACAGACGTACATCCTCGGACTCGGGCACTACGTCCCGGAGCCCATCCTGACCAATGCCGACCTGGAAAAGATGGTCGAGACGTCCGACGAATGGATCCGGACCCGAACCGGCATCGCCGAACGGCGTATGGTCAGGGAAGGCCAGGGATGCTCGGATCTGGCCCTGGAGGCCGCGCACAAGGCCCTGGCCCAGGCAGGCATCGCCCCGGGTGAGGTCACGCACATCCTGGTGGCCACCTTCACGCCGGACTACTGCACCCCGACCACGGCCTGCGTGCTCCAGGCCAAGCTCGGGGCCGATTCCTGCGCCATGGCCATGGACCTGGCTGCAGGGTGTTCCGGCTTCACCTACGGCCTGGCCACGGCCCGGGGGCTGTGTGCCGTGGAGCCGGAGTCCAGAATTCTGGTCATCGGGAGCGAGGTCTGCACGTCCAGAGTCAACTTTCAGGACAGGAACACCTGCGTCCTCTTCGGCGACGGGGCCGGAGCCGCCCTGGTGTCAGGCCGGGGAGACGATCATGCCCGATTGATCGACACCCGGCTCATGGCCGACGGAGGGCAGGGCCACCTCCTGCCCGTAGGCCAGGAGGGGGGGTCGGCAGCTCCCTACAAGCTGGGTCAAACCGTGTCTCAGGACTACTTCATCCAGATGAACGGGCGGGAGCTCTTCAGGTTTGCGGTCCGGGGCATGGCCGACCTGGCCGAGAAGCTCCTGCTCAAGCATGGCCTGAGCGTCGACGATGTGGACATGATCATCCCCCACCAGGCCAACATGCGCATCATCGAAGCCCTGGCCAAGAAGCTTTCCTGCCCAATGGACAAGGTCTTCGTCAATGTGGACCGTTTCGGGAACACCTCTGCCGCCTCTGTGATCATCGCCCTGAGCGAGGCCGTCGACCAGGGTCGGCTGACCCCGGGGATGAAAGTGGTCCTGATCTCTTTCGGAGCCGGGCTGACCTGGGGGGCAGCCCTGCTGGAGCTGTGATTTGACTCCCCAGTCTTTGGTCGATAAGAAAGTGAGTGGAGCCTATGGGAGAATTGACGAAAACAGCTTTGGTGACCGGTGGATCCAGGGGGATCGGCAAGGCCATCGCCCATGTCCTGGCCCTGAAGGGCTGGCAGGTCTACCTGACCTATGTCAGTCAGCCTGAGAAGGCCGAGCAGGTCTGCGCTGCCATCCGCGACCAGGGAGGGCGGGCGTTTCCCTTTGGCCTGGACGTGAGCGACAGGGCCGCCGTGGCCTCTTTTTTCAAGGAGACGGTCAAGGGCCAGGTCGATCTGGACGTGCTGGTGAACAATGCCGGCATGACCAGAGACGGTCTGCTGCTCCGGATGAAGGAGAGAGACTGGCGGGACGTGCTCGAGGTCAACCTGGACGGACCTTTCGCCTGCCTGCAGGAAGCGGCCAAGATCATGGTCCGGCAACGCAAGGGGCGGATCATCAACATTTCTTCTGTCATCGCTCAATCGGGCAATCCCGGCCAGGCCAACTACTGCGCCGCCAAGGCGGGCATTCTGGGGCTGACCAAGGCTGCCGCCCTGGAGCTGGCCCCGAGGGGGATCACGGTCAATGCTGTGGCCCCCGGCTTTATCGCCACGGAAATGACCGGTGAGCTGGACCCCCAGCTCAAGGAGGCCTATCTGCAGCGAATTCCTCTCGGCCGGTTCGGTCAGGCGGACGATGTGGCCCATGCCGTGGCCTGGCTGGCCTCAGCCGAAGCCGGCTACATCACTGGGCAGGTGATCGGTGTCAATGGCGGGATGTACCTCTAGGAGGGATGATCCCAGAAGGGCATGTCCGGGCCGCCCTCAGGGCTCAGGCATGTCGCGGTGGTCAACAGAACAACGAAGCAGAGATCAAGAGGAGGACATATGGCAACAGTTTTGGAGAAAATAAAAGCGATCGTGTCTGAGCAGCTGGACGTGGCCCAGGATGAAGTCACTCCCGAGGCCTCTTTTGTCGATGACCTGGGGGCCGACTCCCTGGACCTGACCGAATTGATCATGGCCATGGAGGATGAGTTCGATCTGGAAATCGACGACGAAGAGGCCCAGAAGTTGAGAACCGTTCAGGACGCCATCAAATATATCGAAGCCAAGGCTTGATCCGTCCAGTGCCGTCCTGTGTTGCTGTCAAAGCGTCTTGAGACCAGACGGGTGTCCCAAGGCGCTTCATTATTTCCGAAATTTTGATCCAATGATTCAGCCCGGGAGCAGGCTGGGCTGAAGGGTGACGCTGATGATTGGAAGACGAGTCGTTGTCACGGGCATGGCCGCGGTGTCCCCGCTGGGGAACGATCTGGAGAAAAGCTGGGACCGGCTGGTCAAGGGGGAGTCAGGCATCGCGCCGATCACCCGCTTTGACTGCCAGGAGTATGGAAGCCAGATCGCCGGAGAGGTCAAGGATTTTGACCCTTTGCAGTACATCCCCAAAAAACAGATCCAGCGCATGGACAGGTTCAACCGCTATGCGATCGGGACGGCCCAGATGCTCCTGGAGCATTCCGGGCTGGAGATCGACGAGCACAATGCCAGCCAGGTCGGTATTGTTCTGGGATGCGGGCTCGGAGGCCTGGAGACCATCGAGGAGTTTCATACCCGTTTGATGAAACGGGGCCCGGGAAAGGTTTCCCCGTTCTACATCCCCAAGCTGATCTCCAACATTGCGGCGGGCCAGATCGCCATCTCCACCAGGGCCAAGGGGCCGAACATGGTCACCACCTCGGCCTGCGCCTCGGGGGTGCACAGCGTGGGCTACGCCTACTCCGACATCAAGCTCGGCCGGGCAGAGGCCATGATCTGCGGCGGCGTGGAATCGACCATCACTCCCATGGCGGTTTCCGGGTTCAATGCCATGCGGGCCCTGTCCACGAGGAACGATGATCCGCAAAAGGCTTCGCGTCCCTTTGACCGCGACAGGGACGGTTTCGTGATCGCCGAAGGCAGCGGGTTCCTGCTCCTGGAATCCCTGGAGAGCGCCATCGAGAGGGGGGCGACGATCTATGCCGAGGTCAAGGGCTTCGGGGCCTCAGCCGACGCCTACCACATCACGGCCCCTGATGAGAGCGGGTCCGGCATGGCTCAGGCCATGCGCGCGGCCCTGCGCGAAGCAGAGTTTCCGCCCCAGGAACTGGAGCACATCAACGCCCACGGCACGTCCACACCCTGGAACGATCTGTGCGAGACCAGGGCCATCAAGGCGGTTTTTGGCGACCGGGCCGCCAGGATCCCGATCACGGCCAACAAGTCCATGATCGGGCACATGCTCGGGGCGGCCGGCGGGATAGAGTCCGTCTTCAGCGTCATGACCCTTGACCGGGGCATCATTCCAGGGACCATCAACCTTGAGCATCCGGGCCCGGAATGCGACCTGGACTATGTGGCTGAGGGGAGCAGGCAGCAGGAGGTCAACTCCGTGCTGTGCAACTCTTTTGGCTTTGGGGGCACGAATGCCTGCATCCTGTACACCAGGTTCGCAGACTGAGCTTGGCCTGCCGTCGTCCCTGGAACCCCCTGCGAACCTGACCACCGAACCTTGCGACCCTGTCCGCCTGCCGGGCGTGGAGAGAATCAGCGGTGTACCGTCTGCCCTGGCCTGAATACTTCATGCAGATCGCTTTCCTGGTGGCCGAGCGATCCACCTGCCTGCGCCGCAAGGTCGGGGCGGTGGCGGTCAAGGACAAGCGCATCCTGGCCACAGGGTACAACGGTGCACCCACAGGCCTGACTCACTGCCTGCATGACGGCTGCCTCCGGGAGAGGCTGGACATCCCCTCCGGGGAACGGCACGAGCTCTGCCGCGGACTGCACGCTGAACAGAACGTGATCATCCAGGCTGCGGTCCACGGCGTGATCCTGGCCGGGGCCGACATCTACTGCACCACCCAGCCCTGCCTGATCTGCTCCAAAATGCTCATCAACTGCAAGGTCCAATCCATCGTCTTTGCCCAGGGCTATCCTGACGAACTGGCCCGCACCATGCTCGAAGAAGCCGGTGTTCATTTTCAATGTCTGGAGATGACCAGGTCCGACCTGGGCAGCGGTCCAGGCCATGTCTGACCACGAGATCATGCTTCAGGCCGTGGCCCTGGCTGAGCAGGCCAAGGGGGCAACGGCCCCCAACCCCTGTGTCGGGGCGGTGATCGTCAACAACGGCCGCATCGTGGCCAGAGGCTTTCATCAGCTGGCTGGAGGACCGCACGCTGAGGTGGAGGCCATGGCCCAGGCCAGGGAAAAGGGCATCGACCTGCGGCAATGCGAGCTCTGGGTGACCCTGGAGCCCTGCAATCACCAGGGACGGACGCCGCCGTGCACCACAGCCATTCTCGAGGCCCAGATCCCCAGGGTCGTCGTCGGCACACGGGATCCCAACCCCAGAGTCCGGGGCGGGGGCATCCAGCGTCTCCGCAGCCACGGAATCCAGGTGGAGGTCGGCGTGTCCGAGCAGGCCTGTTTGGACCTCATTGCCGACTTTGTCTGCTGGCAGGAGCAGGCCAGGCCTTATGTCCTGCTCAAGCTGGCCTCGACCCTCGACGGCCGGATCGGGGCCAGGAGCGGTCATTCGGCCTGGGTCACCGGGGAGGCGGCCAGGCTCCGGGTCCACCGCATGCGCTCCATGGTCCAGGCCGTTCTGGTCGGGGGGACCACCCTGATGACCGACGACCCCAGCCTGACCTGCCGGCTCGAGCATCGGCCGTCAGCCCGGCAGCCTCTGGCCGTGGCCGTCACCTCCAGCCTCCCGGGGCCTGAAGCCGGACTGACATTGCTGCGCGAACGCCCCGGGGAGCTCATCCTGCTCACCCCGGCTGATACTGCGGACAGCCACCGGGCAGAGGAGCTCAGGGGAAAAGGGGTCAGGATCTGGCCCCTGCCCGGCTATGCCGGGGGGCTGGACCTCCTGCCCGGGCTGGAGCGGTTGTATGCCCAGATGGGCTGTTACTACCTGCTCTGCGAAGGCGGGGGAAGGCTGGCCATGAGCCTGGCTGAGCAGCGTCTGGTGGATGAGCTGCACTGCGTCTTCGCCCCCAGGGTCCTGGGCGACGATCTCGGCAAGAGCTCCTTTGCCGGCCGGCGGGTGCAGTCCATGGACCAGGCCTTGAACTGGCGTTTCGTGTCCCAGGACATGATGGGCCGGGATTTGTGGACGGTCCTGCGGCCCGTGGCCGCATGACCACAGAATGACGGGCAGCCTTTGTGCAGACCGAACCGCTTCCCCAGGCTTCACACTGTGGGGCCCTCTTCAGCGCTGTCGCTGCCAGGGTTGAAGCGAGTCTGTTCAAGGCGCGCTCCCTACGCTCGAGGCGGCAGTCAGGACCGCGGGAGGTGTCATGTTTACCGGATTGATCCAAACCACAGCCAGAGTGCTGTCCGTCGACCGAATGGGGCAGGAGAGCCGTCTGCGCCTGGGGCCGCGACGTCCCCTGCCTGATCTGCAGAAGGGGGAGAGCATTGCCGTCAACGGGGTCTGCCTCACAGTGGAGACGTTCACCGCAGAGTCCTTCACGGCCTACGCCTCGGGCGAGACCCTGTCCCGGTCCAATCTGAAAGACCTGCGGACCCTGGGCAACGTCAATCTGGAGCGGGCCCTGGCCCTCGGGGACAGGCTCGGGGGACACCTGGTCAGCGGTCACGTGGACTGCCTGGCCACTGTGGCTGAGGTCAAACCAGCCGGGCAATCCAAGATCTATCGTTTACACGTCCCAGACGAGTGGTCTATATATGTCGTGTCCAAGGGGTCTGTGGCTCTGGACGGCATCAGTCTGACGGTGAATCACTGCGGGAAGGGCTTTCTGGAGGTGAACATCATCCCAGCCACCCAGCAGGAGACGACCATGTCCTCCTGGACCACGGGCACCGAGGTCAACATGGAAATCGACATGATCGCCAAGTACGTCCACCAGATGCTGGCCCCATTCGTACCAGAGGGCCGGGCGTCCAGGGACACTGGAGTGAGCATGGATTTCTTGAGGGATCACGGTTTTGAGTAGGCCCTGCGCCCGTCGTCTGCGGTCTGCCGCTTTCGAGCCCCCTCCGGATCCAGCTTCCGATGGATGTCATCACATTTAAATCCCAAAGAGCGCCATCATGCCACGTTGCACTGCAGAAGAAGCCATAGCTGAAATCAAGAAAGGGAACATGATCATCCTGGTGGACGATGAAGACCGGGAAAACGAGGGGGATCTGACCGTTGCCGCGGAAAAGGTCACCCCGGAGATCATCAATTTCATGGCCAAGCACGGCCGGGGCCTGGTTTGCCTGGCACTGGGCCCGAGCTGGGTGGAGCGCCTCAATCTGGAGCTCCAGCCCAGGCGGAACGAGTCCCGTTTCGGGACCGCGTTCACCGTGTCCATTGAAGCCGCTCAGGGGGTGACCACGGGCATTTCCGCCTACGACCGGGCCACGACCATCCTCACCGCTGTCCAGGACCGGGTGGCTCCGGAGGACATCTCCACCCCGGGGCACATCTTCCCCCTGCGGGCCAGGGAAGGCGGCGTCCTGGTCCGGGCCGGACAGACCGAGGGCAGCGTCGACCTGAGCAAGCTGGCGGGGCTGAAACCGGCGGCGGTGATCTGCGAGATCATGCGCGACGACGGGAACATGGCCCGGATGCCCGACCTGGAGGAGTTCGCCCGGGAGCACAGCCTGAAGATCGCCACCATCGAGGATCTCATTCGCTACCGGTCCAAGTTCGACTCCCTGGTCCACGCCGTTGGCGAGGCCGACATGCCCACCTGTCACGGGCACTTCAGGGCGGTGGCCTACGAAAGCGACATCGACGACTTCACCCACATCGCCCTGGTCAAGGGCAGGATCAAAGAGGATGAGCCGGTCCTGGTCCGGGTGCACAGCGAGTGTCTGACCGGAGACGTCTTCGGCAGCCAGCGCTGCGACTGCGGGTCCCAGCTCCAGAAAGCCATGAGGGTCATTGAAGAGGAAGGACAGGGCATTGTCCTCTACATGCGGCAGGAGGGCCGGGGCATCGGTCTGGGCAACAAGATCAGGGCCTACCACCTCCAGGACCTGGGCAAGGACACGGTGGAGGCCAATCTGGCCCTGGGCTTCAAGCCCGATCTCCGGGATTACGGAATAGGGGCCCAGATCCTGGTGGATCTGGGGGTCTCCAAGATGCGGATCATGACCAACAACCCCAAGAAGATCGTCGGTCTGGAAGGGTACGGGCTCGAAGTTGTGGAGCGGGTTCCCCTTGAAGGTCCGGTCTGCGACACCAATGTCGACTATCTGAAGGCCAAGAAAGAGAAACTGGGCCATCTCCTGGATCATTTCGAGCGGCAGGAGCATGAAAGCGAGGTGCGACAATGAAACACGTCAGGACAATTGAAGGCCAGCTCAGGGCTCAGGGGTTCAGGTTCGGCCTCGTGGCCAGCCGGTTCAATGATTTCGTCGTGGAAAAGCTCATCAGCGGCGCCATGGACTATCTGCTCCGGCACGGTGCGGAAAGGGAGGATCTGACCCTGGTCCGGATTCCCGGGGCTTTTGAGATGCCGGTGGTGGTCAAGAAGATGGTCCAGAGCGGGACCTACGATGGCGTGATCTGCCTGGGAGCAGTGATCCGAGGCTCGACCCCCCATTTTGACTACGTGGCTTCAGAGGTCTCCAAGGGGCTGGCCAGTGTTGCCCTGGAGAGCGTTGTTCCAGTGGGCTTCGGCATTCTGACCACTGACACCCTGGAGCAGGCCATTGAGCGCGCCGGGAGCAAGGCCGGCAACAAAGGTGCTGAAGCAGCTCAGGCCGCCCTGGAGACCGTCCAGGTGCTGCAGCAGCTGTAGCGCCCGATCCAGGACATCCCATGGGCAAGAAAAAGAGTCCCCGTCGCCAGGGGAGGGAGAGGGCCTTCCAGGTCCTGTACGGCTGCAGCTTTTCCCCTGAAACTGACATGAGCCATGTGGAGAAGACCTTTCAGAACTTTCTGGTTCATGAACAGGGAACGCCCACAGCAGCCAACGACTTTGCCTGGGAGCTCATCCAGGGCGTGCTCGAACATCGGCAGGACCTGGACGGGGTCATCACGTCCTATTCCAAGAACTGGCGGCTGGAGAGGATTGCCAAGATCGAACTGACGATCCTGCGGGTGGCCGTCTATGAGATGCTCTACCGGGAGGACGTGCCGGTCAAAGTGGCGGTGAACGAAGGCATCGAGCTGAGCAAGAAGTTCGGCGACAGCAATTCAAAGCGCTTCGTCAACGGAATCCTGGATGGACTGCTGCGGGCCGTTGAGTCGGGCAAGACGCTGGACGTGCTTCTGGCCGAGGCCCGCAAGGCCTCCCCCCAGGGGCAGGAGGTCAGAAACTGAAGGCGCAGTCAACCGGGACACCGGGAGGCCGTGCCGGACGAGCAGCGGTCCAGGACCCCATGGGGCAGGCCACCATCGAACACCAAACGAGCGGACAGACAAGGCTATGCAGGATTACAGCCCGGAAGAGATTGAGGCCAAATGGCAGCGGACCTGGGAAACAAAGGGTTTTTTCAAGGCCACCCACGACTCGGAGCGCTCGAAGTACTATGTCCTGGAGATGTTCCCCTATCCTTCGGGCAAGATTCACATGGGACACGTCCGGGTCTACACCATCGGCGACGTCATCGCCCGTTTCAAGAGGATGAGGGGGCTCAATGTCCTGCACCCCATGGGTTGGGACGCCTTTGGACTGCCCGCGGAAAACGCGGCCATCAAAAACGGCACCCACCCGGCCAGGTGGACCTACGGCAACATCGACGAGATGCGGGAGCAGCTCAAGAGCCTCGGCTACTCTCTGGACTGGGACCGGGAGCTGGCCACCTGCGACGCCGAGTACTACCGCTGGGAACAGCTCTTCTTTCTCAAGTTCTGGGACCAGGGGCTCGTGTACCGGAAAAAGGCCCCGGTGAACTGGTGTCCAGGATGCAACACCGTGCTGGCCAACGAACAGGTCGAGGACGGGCTGTGCTGGCGCTGCAGCGCAGAAGTGGAGCACAAGGAGCTGGCCCAGTGGTTTCTGCGGATCACGGCCTATGCCGACGAGCTCCTGTCCTTTCTGGACCATCTCGGTCAGGGGTGGCCGGAAAAAGTCCTGACCATGCAGGAGAACTGGATCGGCAAGTCCATCGGCGCCGAGATCGATTTTCAGGTTGAAGGCTCAGACACGTCCATCCGGGTCTTCACCACCCGCCCGGACACCCTCTTCGGGGCCACCTTCATGAGCCTGGCCCCCGAGCATCCCCTGGTCCAGGAGCTGATCCAGGCCCGGGAGCAGTCAGCCGAGGTGCAGGCTTTTGTCCAACGCATGGCCAAGGAGGACCGCAGCTCCCGCACGGCTGAAGACATGGACAAGGAAGGCGTCTTCACCGGGGCGTACTGCCTCAACCCGGTCTCCGGACAGCGCATGCCCATTTATGTGGCCAATTTCGTGCTCATGGAGTACGGCACCGGGGCGGTCATGGCTGTTCCGGCCCACGATCAGCGGGACTTTGAGTTTGCCGCCAAGTACGGGCTCCCGGTCACGGTGGTCATTGTGCCGGATGAAGCTCCAAACCTGGCCGACACCATGACCGAGGCCTACACCGGCCCTGGAAACCTGATCAATTCAGGGGACTTCACCGGTATGGACAACGAGCGGGCCAAGAAAGAGATCGTGGCCCGGCTGGAGTCCCAGGGCAGGGGAACGGCCACGGTCAACTTCCGGCTGCGGGACTGGAACATTTCCAGACAGCGATACTGGGGCGCGCCGATCCCGGTGGTCTACTGCGATACCTGCGGCGTGGTCCCGGTGCCCGAGTCCGATCTCCCAGTGGTGCTGCCCCTGGATGTGCAGACCCATGCCGACGGCCGCTCTCCCCTTCCAGACACCGAATCCTTTGTTCAGACCACCTGCCCGTCCTGCCAGGGACCGGCCAGGCGGGAAACCGACACCATGGACACCTTTGTGGAGTCCAGCTGGTACTTTGCCCGCTACACCGACTCCAACCTGAGCAGCGCCCCTTTCGACCCCCGGGCCCTGACCTACTGGATGCCGGTGGATCAGTATATCGGAGGCATCGAGCACGCCATCCTCCACCTCCTGTACGCCCGTTTCTTCACCAAGGCCCTCAGGGACCTGGGATACATGGACGACATCCATGAGCCCTTCAACCATCTGCTCACCCAGGGCATGGTCCTCAAGGACGGAGCCAAGATGAGCAAGTCCAAGGGCAACATCGTGGACCCCAGCGAGATGCTTCGTCGTTTCGGGGCCGACACGACCCGATTGTTCACGCTGTTTGCGGCCCCTCCGGAAAGAGACCTGGACTGGAATGACTCAGGGGTCGAAGGGGCGCACCGCTTCCTGAACCGGCTGTGGAGAATCGGGCACGAACTTCAGCCCGAACTCCAGCCGGTCGGCCCCTGCGCCCCCCTGAACGGCCACGAGCTGTCCGGGGCAGCCAGGGAGCTTCGGCGCAAGGAGCACGAGACCATGCTCCGGGTGACCACGGACATGGAAGAGAAGTTCCACTTCAACACGGCCATCGCCGCGGTCATGGAGCTGGTCAACGAGCTCAATGCGGTCAAGGACGACCTGCAGGGCACGCCGGCCGGCAAT
This sequence comes from uncultured Desulfohalobiaceae bacterium, assembly GCA_964573115.1. Classification (GTDB taxonomy): domain Bacteria; phylum Desulfobacterota; class Desulfovibrionia; order Desulfovibrionales; family Desulfothermaceae; genus CAYOID01. Next base: position 56,129 of record CAZNIP010000002.1, read on the forward strand.
CACGCCCTGTCCTCGGCCTGGTCCACGGTGCTGACCGCCCTGTCCCCGATGACCCCGCACGTCTGCGAGGAGCTGTGGCAGAAGATGGGCTATGCACACACCCTGGCCCAGGAGGCCTGGCCAGAGATCGACCCCCGGGCCCTGGAAAAGGAGGAGGTCCTGATCGTGGTTCAGGTCAACGGCAAGCTCAGAGGGAAGCTCTCTGTCCCTGTCGAGGCCTCTGAAGAGGAGATCAAGGCTCTGGCCCTGGACAACCCCAACGTCCAGAAGCATCTCCAGGGCAAGGAGATCAAGAAGGTCATCGTCGTCCGGGGGAAGCTGGTCAATGTGGTCGCCTGAACGGTTGCTCTGCTCGGTCTGGCTGGCGGCAATCCTGGTCCTGCCCGGATGCGGCTACCACATGTCGGCCTCGGCGCCCATCGCCTTGCCGGAAAGCATGACGACCCTGTACCTGGAGAAGGTTTCCAATCCCACCACCCAGTCCTGGCTGGAGCCGACCCTTCGGTCCACCCTCAGGGACGAGTTCACCCGCAGGGGGCAGGTCCGCTGGGTGGAGAAGCACCAGGCCGAAGGTCTGCTGGAGATCGGGATCGTGTCCTTCACCAGCGGGACCAAGCTGGAAAACGCTCTGGAAGAGACTGTCCGCTCCGAAATCGTGCTCCAGCTTCAGGCCACCATCTCCCGGAAAGCTGATCAGACTGTGGCCTGGGATTCAGGCCGGATCACCGCCCGGGAGTCCTTCAACGGACCAAAGGGCTCGACAGAGGCCAGGGACGCGGAGCAAAGGGTGGTCGACCTGGCAGTGGAAAAGCTGGCCGACACCCTGGGTCAGGAATTCTGAGCTCTCGAACCTTTCGGCACTGCACGCACCAGGATCCCCTGTGGCCACCATGTCTCGAGACAAGACCCCACCTGCCGTGACTCGCCCTGGATTCACCTTCTGCTTCTGCCCCGACAGCGAGCTGCTCTTCGAGTACATCCGGTCCCAGCTGGCCAGCACGGACCAGTCCTGGAAGATCAAGCAGTTCTGGGCAGATGAGGAGCTCACGGAAGGCTTCTGGGAGGCGCTGAACTGGTCCGGCCTGCTCGGTGACAACCTGGCTGTGGTCCTGCGCCGGGGAGAACACCTCCAGACCGAGGACTGGAACAAGCTCCATCCGGCCTTGGGCCGGTTCAGGTCCAGGGTGTGGCCCTTCTTCTGCCTGGAAAGGGAGTGGAGCAAAGGCAAGCCCCCGGTGCCGGCCGGATTGAAGAAGCAGAAGTACTGGCAGGTGGCCCAGAGCAAGAAATGGGTCTGGCAGTCCCCCGGCCTGAACAGGGATGCCCTGCGGTCCAGGGTCCAGGAATGGGCCAGGCAGGAGGGGATCGCCGTGGACCGGAAGCTGCTCGCGGTCATGGTCAACATCCTGCCCCTGGACGGGGCCAGCCTCAAAAACGAGCTGGACAAGCTGGCCTGTCTGGCGGGGGACAGGGGGGAGCTTTGGACCGAAGATCTGGCCGTGCTCTCTTTCCAGGCCGACCTGGACATCTTTGCCTTCATCCGTTCCCTGCAGCACAGAGGCCAAGAGGCCCAGGTGTGGCGTCAGGTCCTTCGAAACCAGGCCAAAGGCGGCTCGGAGGCCCTCTTTTCCTTTCTGGCCCTGCTCCTCAGGGAGGCCAGGATCCTGTGGCAGCTGTCCCACGGCGAAGGGGGCAAGGTCTGGCTGCCCGGACAGGTCAAGACCCAGAAGATGGAGCTGGCCAGACACATCGGTCAGGCCAGGATGATTCAGCTGTGGACCCTGCTCCTGGAGGCCGAGACCGGGGTCAAGACCGGGGAGCTGTCCCCGGATCAGGCCATGGAAATCCTGGTCAGCAGGCTGACGCTCCTCTTTTCCGGTTCCCCGGGTCAGGCCTGAAAACCAGGACCCCAAAGCCAGGTTTCAGGCCGGCCGGCGGCCGGGCTGACACCCGATCGACCATCCTTTCCCTGTGCCCTTCAATCCGGAGCCGGGCCAGGCGTCCCTGGTCTGGCCCGACTCCGGGAGCATCCAACCGGAGACAGCCATGACCGAGCATTCTCCCCACTATCTGGGCCATCGCCAGAGACTGAAGCAGCGTTTCCAGGACGATTCGACCCTGCTGGCCGACTACGAGATCCTGGAGCTGCTCCTCGGCTATGCCCTGCCCAGGCGGGACACCAAGCCGGTGGCCAAGGCCCTGCTGCAGCGCTTCGGGAACCTCAAAGGGGTTTTTGCGGCCAGACCCCATGAGCTCAGGGATGTCCAGGGGGTCGGACCGGGCATTGAGCTCTTCTGGTCTCTGTGGCGGGAGTTCTGGGCCAGGCTTTCCCAGGGGGAGCTTCAGGAGCGACAGGTGCTCGACAGCCCCAGGGCCGTCGCGGACATGGCCAGAGCCAGGCTGGGGTTTGCCCAGACAGAGAGCTTCTGGGTGGCCCTGGTGGACAACAAGAATCGTCTCCTGGCCTTTGTCAACGTTGCTCAGGGGACCGTGGACCAGGTCGCGGTGCATTCGCGGGAGATCCTTTCCCGGGCTCTGGAATGCAAGGCTTCAGGGCTCATACTGGTTCACAATCATCCCGGGGGGGATCCCAGCCCGTCCACACAGGACAGGGCGTTGACCTCCAGGGTGGAGCAGGCCGCGACAGAGCTGGGCATCAGGGTTCTGGACCACGTCATTGTCGCTGAGGAACAGACCTTCAGTTTCCAGGCCCAGGGGCTGTTGTGAGCAAAACTCGCCCTCAGGGGTTGCCGGTCCAGAGAAATGTATTATTATCAAATCTGAAAAAATGTTGTTTTCTTCAGGTTTGAAGTCCAGACATAGAGGAGACTGAATGCATGAGCCACAACAAGAAATTTGATCAGGAAGCCTACGATCAGTCGGATAACATTGAGTTGACCCAGGACCTGCCGGCTGAAGCCATTGTGGAGAACGGGGACAGCCAGGATGGGGAAAAGGTTGATTTTCCGCACCAGATGCCCCTTCTGGCCGTCCGGGACATTGTTGTCTTCAACTACATGATCCTGCCTCTGTTCGTGGGGCGGGACAAGTCGATCAAAGCCATCGAGGCCGCCCTGAACGACAAGCGCTATGTGCTCATCAACACCCAGAAGGATGAGCAGACAGAAGACCCGACCATGGACGACATCTACGAGGTCGGCACCGTGGCCATGATCATGCGCATGCTCAAGATGCCCGACGGCCGGTTGAAGGTTCTGGTCCAGGGGCTGTCCAGGGCCCGAATCCAGAATGTGGTCCAGGAAGATCCTTTTCCCATCGTGGACATCGAGCCCATCGCCGAGGGGGAGGCACCGGAGATCACGGCCAATGTCGAAGCCCTGATGCGCACGGCCAGGGAGCAGAGCGAAAAGATCATTTCCCTGCGGGGGATGGACCCTTCCGAGATCATGAGTGTCCTGAACAGCGTCGAGGAGCCGGGAAGGCTGGCCGACCTCATCGCCTCGAACCTGCGCATGCCCACGGAAACCGCCCAGGCCATCCTGGAATGTCAGGACCCCATGGAGCGGCTGAAACTGGTCAACAACCAGCTGGTCAAAGAGGTCGAGGTGGCCTCGCTGCAGAGCAAGATCCAGTCCATGGCCAAAGAGGGCATGGACAAGGCCCAGAAGGATTTTTTTCTCCGGGAGCAGCTCAAGGCCATCAAGTCAGAACTGGGCGAGGATGAGGAAGGCGAGGAGGAGTTCGAGGAGCTCCGGAGGGCCGTCGAAAAGGCCGGAATGAGCAAGGAGACCAAGAAAGAGGCCCTGAAGCAGCTGAACCGGCTGGAAAACATGCATCCGGACTCTTCCGAGGCCACCGTCATCCGGACCTACCTGGACTGGCTGATCGAGCTGCCGTGGAAGAAGCAGTCCAAGGACCAGCTGGACATCACCAAGGCGGAACAGATCCTGAACGAGGATCACTACGACCTGGAAAAAGTCAAGGAACGCATCCTGGAGTATTTGAGCGTGCGCAAGCTCAACCCCAAGATGAAGGGTCCGATTCTCTGCTTTGTCGGCCCTCCCGGCGTGGGCAAGACGTCCCTGGGCCGGTCCATCGCCCGCAGCCTGAACCGGAAGTTCGTACGCATGTCCCTTGGCGGAATGCGGGACGAGGCGGAAATACGCGGGCACAGGAGGACCTATATCGGGTCCATGCCCGGCCGGATCATTCAGGGCATCAAGGAGGCCGGCACGAGAAATCCAGTCTTCATGCTGGACGAAATCGACAAGGTCGGTTCCGACTTCCGGGGAGACCCTTCCTCGGCTCTGCTCGAGGTCCTGGATCCGGAGCAGAACAACTCCTTTACCGACCACTATCTGAACGTGCCCTATGATCTGTCCAAGGTCATGTTCATCTGCACGGCCAACATCCTGGACACCATCCCCCCGGCCCTGCTGGACCGGATGGAGGTCATCCGCCTGCCTGGCTACACAGAGCAGGAGAAGGTCAAGATCGCCAAGCAGTATATCGTGCCCAGGCAGGTCAAGGAAAACGGCTTGAAAGACGACCAGATCACCTTTTCCGATTCAGCCCTGTCCAGGGTCATCCGGGATTACACCCGGGAGTCGGGGCTCCGGAACGTGGAACGGGAGGTCGGATCCATCTGCCGGAAGGTGGCCAGAAAGGTTGCCGAGGGCAAGGAAAAGACTTACCGGGTCCTGCCGAACAACGTCTCCAAGTATCTGGGCGTGCCCAGGTTCATGGAAGAGGAGCGGGAGACGGATCTCCCTCCAGGAGTGGCTCTGGGCCTGGCCTGGACCTCCACCGGAGGCGAGATCCTGCATGTCGAGGCCTCCCTCATGCCGGGCAAGGGCAAGCTGATCATGACCGGTCAGCTTGGGGAGGTGATGAAGGAGAGCGCCCAGGCCGCGGTGAGCTATGCCCGGTCCCGGGCCAAGCAGTTCGGCCTGGAGGCTGATTTTGCCGACAAGAAGGACATCCATGTCCATGTCCCGTCCGGGGCGACACCCAAGGAGGGCCCCTCTGCCGGGGTGACCCTGGTCACGGCCCTGCTGTCGGCCCTGACCAATCAGCCCCTGCGCAACGACGTGGCCATGACCGGAGAGATCACGCTCCGGGGGCGGGTCATGCCTGTGGGCGGCATCAAGGAAAAGATCCTGGCCGCCGCCGCAGCCGGAGTGAAAATGGTCATCCTGCCGCAGCGAAACTACAAGGACTTTACCGAGATCCCCAACGATCTGCGCAAGAAGGTCACCCTCAAGACGGTCAACCACATCGACGAGGTCTGGCCCCTGGTCTGCCTGGGGAACCAGACCCCGAGCCAGGATGCGGCCTGCGCCGCGACAGAGGATGTCGGAGCGTAGGGTCCTGTCCAGCCCTGCCTCTGGCAGGGCTGGAGGTCGAGGGTTGAAGGTGGATGGTTGAGGGAGGAAAAGATCTCCGCTGTGTCGATGAGGGTTGTGATTCGGCCAGTTCGGGGGACTTCATCCGGAAAAAAAGGAGCGGCCGCGGCCGCTCCTTTTTTTAGCCGTTGAACATCAGGCTGTTGGGTCTGGGCAGGAGCTGGGGGCAGGGATCGAGCAGATCCCTGATGCAGGCCTGGATATCCTCCAGGTTCTGTCCGGCGCACAGCCTGGGCCGCAGGCTGTGGCCAAAGGCGAAGTTGGCGCAGAAATAGGTCATGAAGGTCCGGTGCAGGCGCAGGGCCACGCGGTCCGGGTAGCACCGCCAGAGAGCCCCGGCCATGTCAGTCGCGCTGTGCACGATGTCCTCCGGACTGGGCCGGAATCCCCTGGTCAGCTGGGCAAAGATCCAGGGCCTGGCCGCTGCGATCCTCCCCAGGGCCACCCCTGCGCAGCCCGTGCTCTCCAGCATGGAGGCCACGTCCCCGGCGGTCACCAGGTTGCCGTTGCCAAAGACCGGTATGGACACGGCCCTGACCACCCGGGTGATGTGCTTCCATTTCGGAGGGCGGGAGCGCCGGTCCGGGGCCACCCTGGGGTGGAAGACCAGGCCGTCCGCCCCGGCATCCTCAAATCTCCTGGCCATCTCGGCCGCAGGGCCGGAATCGTCCGACCACCCGGTGCGAAACTTGACCAGGACCGGACAGGCCACGGCCCTGCGGACTGCAGCAACCACGTCCGCGGCCTTCTCAGGGTCCCTGAGCAGGGCCGCCCCCGCCCCCTGGCTGCAGATCCTGGACACGGAGCAGCCCATGTTGATGTCCACCCCGAAGAACCCCTGCCCTTCGATGACCTCCGCCGCCCTGGCCATGTCACCGGGGTCGCCGCCCATGATCTGGCAGACCAGCGAGCCCTGCTCGCCGTCAGTCCAGCGGAAATATCCGGCCTGATTCCTGTGGCCGGCGGTCACGGCCCGGGCTGAGCACATCTCGGTCCAGGTCAGGCCGCAGCCCCCGAAACGCTGCAGGATGTCCCTGTAGGCCAGGTGGGTCAGTCCAGCCATGGGGGCCAGCACGGCCCGGGAGGGGATGGTCTTGCTCCCCAGGGTCAGGGGGCGGTTGAGCTCGTGGTGCAGGGGCGGGCTCATGCGACCACCCTGTCGGGAAGGCGCGCATCGCGGACCCAACCTCCTGAGGACTGCAACAGGCCAGAAATCCTTGCTTTTGCCGATCTGTCCGGGCATGCTGGCCTGGTTCGGGCCCGTTGGGGTCCGGATGGTCTCAGCGGGAACAGCTGCAGGCACGACTGAGGTGCACCCCCTGGGTGAACGGAAGAAACGGCGTCAGCACCGCCAGCGTCAAGGCAGACGCAGGATAGAGTCATGGTCGAGGTCATCAACACCATCGTGCCCATTTTTGTGGTCATCCTCCTGGGGATTCTGCTCAGGCGGATGGATTTTCTGCCCACAGCCATCCTCGGCCCCCTGAACAAGCTCGTCTTCTACCTGGCCATTCCAGCCATGATCTTTCGGAAGATCGCCGGGGCCTCGTTTCAGGACCATTTTCAGCCGCTGATCCTGACCGGGACTCTGGTACCGGTCGTTGTGGTCTTTGGACTGGCTTTCTGGACGGTCCGCCTTGGGCGCATTGAGTCAAAGGTTTCCGGGACCTTTGTTCAGAGCTCCTTTCACGGCAACCTGGGCTACATCGGTCTGGCTGTGTGCTTCTACTTCCTCGGGGACCAGGGCTTGACCAGGGCCAGCATCCTGGCCGGGTTCCTGATGCTCCTGCAGAACCTGCTCTCGGTCATCGGTCTGCAGACCGCCTCCACCTCCAGGGCCCTCCGCCAGTCCCGCTTCGTGATCAAGAAGGTCCTGCTCAACCCGGTCATCATCTCAGCCGGAGCCGGGATCCTCTTCTCGGTGTTCGGTCTCCCCCTGCCGGTGACCGTAACCCGAAGCCTGGACATCGTCAGCGGCATGGCCCTGCCCCTGGCCCTGCTGGTCATCGGGGCCTCCCTGTCCTTCAGCCTCATCCGGGACCACTTCAGGCTGGCCTTGTGGACCGGGGGGTTGAAGCTGCTCCTTTTGCCCCTGCTGGGTTTGCTGCTCTTCACCTCCCTGGGGCTTGAACCCACCGCTTTCGCCCCCGGCCTGATCCTCCTGGCCGCGCCCACGGCGACCGTGACCTATGTCATGGCTGGGGAAATGCAGGGTTCGCCGGATATGGCCTCGGCCACGGTGGCCCTGAACACCATCCTCTCAGCCGCGACCTACCTCCTCTGGCTGAGCCTGATCCAGTGAGATGTCCGCGAAATGCAAATGAATTCATTTCGCGGAAGATCGCCTCGCTGAAAAACGCGGTTTTCAGCCCGCTTTCGCCGCCAATGACGGCGTGGAAGGCCTGCAGGCCGTCCAGAGTGCCGCGTCTCTGGAACTCCATTATCTCAGGCTATATTCTCGGACGCGACACCGACAGGCTGCCTTTCAAGGCCAGCCAGCGCCCGGCCAGACATTGCATCAGTCAGACAGGCTCTCGAACCCCTCGGCCAGATCCTCCAGCCGGCCGTCGCTGAGGATGGTGATGGTCCGCCTGTCCATGGCGATGATCCCGGACTCGGCCATGCGCCGCAGGGTCCGGGAAAGGGTCTCCTGGGTCGTGCCCAGGATGTTGGCCAGGGTGCCCTTGGTCACGTCCAGGCTGATCTGCTCCTGGCCGCCGCTGGCGTCCTGGAGGTGGACCAGGTAGGCCGCCAGCCGGTTGGGCAGCTCCTTGAGGGACAGGTCTTCGATCATCCGGGTGAACTGGCGCAACCGCTTTGACAGCACGGCCAGCATGTTCATGGCCAGGTGAGGGTCCTTCTGGAACAGGCTGATCAGCCTGTCCCGGGGAAAGAACCGCAGCGTCGAGGCCTCCAGGGCCTGGGCATGGGCCGGGAAGGTCTCCCCGGCAAAGACGGGGACCTCGCCGATGGGCTCCCCAGGTCCGAAGATGTGCAGGATCTGCTCTTTGCCTTCCAGGGACAATTTGTAGACCTTGACCCTGCCGTGGAGCAGGACGTAGAAGCCCTTCCCCGGTTCGTCCTGGCTGAAGATGGTCTGGCCCTTGTCAAAGGACAGGGACTGGCTGTTGTCCTTCAGCTCCTGGATCTGCTGTGCTGGAAGGTCCTGGAAGAGCGGGACTGACTGCAGGTCCATAAGTGATCCTTAAGAATGGTGACTCTCTTGTCCCGTCATTCCGGCGAAGGCCGGAATCCAGACAAAGAACTGGATCCCGCATCAAGTCCGGGATGACGTATTCAGAAATGATTCACAGGTCCGACCTGTCGCTGGATTTTAGTCCAACCCGGCGATGCAGTCGATCTCTACATCCAGTCCGGAATCAAGACCTTTCACGGCCATGGCGATCCTGGCCGGAGGACTGTCCGGGAAAAAGGTCCTGTAGACGGTGTTCATCTCGTCCTTGTGGGTCCAGTCCGAGAGGTAGACATTGACCTTGAGGACCTTGTCCAGGCTGGAACCGGCGGCTTCCAGGATAGACTTGATGTGGGTCAGGATCCTCTCGGTCTGTGACCCGATGGAGTCCTTGACCGGTTCATGGGTCACCGGGTCGTCCGAGGTCTGGCCGGAGACAAAGACCAGGTTGCCGTAGGCGATGGCCTGGGAGTAGGGTCCCGGTTCCGGGGCCTTGTCCGTGTAGATGACGCGTCTGTCCATGGATTTTCTCCTTCACGGCTTTGCTCCTGGCAAAGCCGCGAACCTTGGGTTGTGCTTGCTCGCAGACAGGGGACGTTATGGGGGCATCCTGTGCTCCTCGTGTTTCGTCCTGGCTCCCTGGCAGGCCGGATGCCTGCCAGGGAGCTCCTTCGCCTTCGGCGGGAAGACCATTCAGCCGCTCATCTGGGCCCTGTAGACTTCTCCGGCCACGTCCCCCTCCCGGACCCCGGCCTGAATACGGTCGATGGCGGTCTGCATGACCCGCTCGCAGATCCGTGCGGCCATGCGCATGAAACTCCATCACGAGTACTCAGGTTTCAGGTGTCGGTGTCCAGGAAGAAGGCCTCCAAGTGCAGTGACTGGACAGAGTTTCTTCCCTGATCAGACTGGCTGAGTCGAAGCCCTTCCCGACACCTCGGGCATCTTTTCTCCCCTCAACCTTCAACCCTCGACCTTCGGCCCGGCCAGCGGCTGCGCTCGTATGAAACTTGATTCTGGAGTCACGTTTCTTGGCTGATCAACCTGGCCGAGTCGAGATCCTGCTGGTCATGTCGGGGATCTTTCCTCTCCTCAACCCTGACCCTTGAACCTGTCAGCCAAGGCCAGCGGCCGGGCTGAATTCCGATTCCTCAAAAGGACGATGCATGGTCATTCTCTCCCATAGCGCTGCATGGCGATTTCAGCCAGGAGCCTGGTGTCCACGTTGCCGCCGCTGAGGACCACTGCCACCCGGTTGCCAAGGCCTGAAACCTTCCCGGCCGCAAGGGCCGAGAGACCGACAATGCCCGCACCTTCCACCGCCAGCCTGTGGTTGTGAAAGGCGTAGAAGAGCCCCTCAGCGATCTCGTCCTCTGAGATCAGGACCACCTCGTCCACGAGGTCCCGGCACATGGGAAAGGTCAGCTCGTTGTCCAGCCCGATGCCGCCCAGCAGGGCGTCTCCAAGGCTGTCCTTCTCTTCGATCTCCACCGGGCGCCCGGCCTTGAGGCTCTCGTGCATGGGGGCGGACACGTCCAGGGACAGGCCGACGACCCTGATCCGGGGGGACATCGATTTGAGCACAAAGGCGACCCCGGCCATGAGCCCGCCACCTGAAAGAGGGACCAGAACCGTATCCAGGTCTGGACAATCCTCGATGATCTCCAGGCCGAGGGTCCCCTGCCCGGCAATGACCAAGGGATCGTCAAAAGGCTTGACCATGGTCAGACCCTGTTCCTGCTGGAGCTCAAGGGCTCTGTCATAAGCCTCGTCCTGACTCTGACCGTGCCTGACCACAGTGGCCCCGAGGGCTTCCAGGGCCTCGACCCGATACCCGGGGACCCGGTTGGAGAGGCAGATCACGGACGCGATCCCCAGGCTGCTGGCCACATGGGCCACGGCCCGGCCGTGGTTTCCGGTGGAAAAGGCGATGACTCCCTTGCGTCGCTGTTCAGAGGAGAGATCCAGGAGTGCGTTGGCGGCCCCGCGGACCTTGAAGGACCCGGTTTCCTGCAGACATTCCAGCTTCAGGAACACCTTGCGGCCTGTGGAGTCGCTCAGAGGTTGGGAATGGATGAGCGGGGTCCGTCTGGCCACGCTGCAGATGCGGGCCCTGGCCAGGTAGATGTCCTGCAGTGAGAGTCCGTAATCGGGCATGATTGTCATTTCCTCCAGTCACCTCCTGCCACAAGTCGTCCTCAGGCCGGCAAGAGAGAGTGCAGTTCCTGGACGAGCGCAGGGGGCTCGGACAGGCGTCGGGACCTTCAGCCCGGTGGCGGTCCGGCTGAAGGTCTCTGATCCTCATTGTGCCTGGCCCGTTCGTTGTCGGCCAGAACGGCCTCCAGCACTTCCCGGGTTCCTTCCCCGTCTCGTATGAAACTTCGGAAGAAAGAACCCCTCAGCCTTCGGCAGCTCCCCTGAGTACAGGGGAGCAGTCAGAGGAGCCAGCCCGAAAGTTTCTGCCATGATCAAACCGGCTCATGAGAGCCGGCGGCTGGGCTGAATTCTGGCTCCTGGATTCTGATATCATGCGGTTGGAAGGTGAGATGTTGCCGCCGATCCATCAACTCCGAGCGCTCCAGAGCCACCGTGCTCATCCCCCCATGGCCATGTTCGGCAGGAACAGGGCGATCTGGGGAAAGGCGATCAGGATCACCGTGGCCATGATGAGCATGATCAGAAACGGCAGGGCATGGCCGATGACCTCCAGGTAGGGCCGCCTGAAGATGAGCTGGGCCGTGAAGATGTCGCAGCCGAAGGGCGGAGTGGCCGAACCGATGGCCGCCTGCAGGGTGACCAGGGTTCCAAGGAGAATGGGGTCGACGCCGGCGCTGACCACATAGGGCTGGAAGATGGGGCTGAGAATGAAGATGGCCACGATGGGGTCCACGAACATGCAGGCCACGAAGTAGACGGCCACGACAATGATCATCACCCGGAGCATGGACGGGTCGGCCCCGAAGAGAGGGGGCAGCAGCTGCTGGGGGATCTGCATGAAGCCGATCATCCAGGAGAAGGCCTGTCCAGCGCCCACCAGGATGAAGACCACCCCGGTGATCACCCCGGTCTGGAGAAAGGAGTCCACGATGCGCTGCAGGGTCAGGCTGCGGTAGACAATGGTCTCCAGGATGAGGGCATAGAAGACGGCTGCGGCTGCGGCTTCGGTCGGGCTGAAGATCCCGGCGTAGATGCCGCCGACAATGATCACTGGAAAGCCCATCACCGGGAGCCCTTCCTTGACCGCAGTCACCCGTTCGGACCAGGTGGACTTGGGCAGCTGACCGACGTTCTTGAACCTGGAGTACAGGTAGCAGTAGGTGGAGAACATGAGCAACAGCATGAGGCCGGGGAAGATCCCGGACAGAAAGAGCATCCCGATGGAGGTGCTCGTGGCCACCCCGTAGACGATGAACCCGATGCTCGGAGGGATCAGGAAGGCGATGTCGCTGGAGTTGATGATCAGCCCCAGAGTGAAGGGGCTCTTGTAGCCCGCCTCCAGGAGCATGGGCCGCATGGTCCCGCCGATGGCGGCCACGGTGGCCTGAGTGGAACCGGAAACCGCCCCGAAGAGGGTGCAGCTGGCATTGGTGGTGATGGGCAGCCCCCCCGGGAGATGTCCGACAAAGGCCTTGATCATCCGGATCAGCCGGCCGGCGGATTCCCCAGAGGTGATGATGGAGGCCGAGAGGATGAACATGGGCACGCAGACCAGGGCCGGGGGGGTGACCCCGGTGATGACCTGCTGAACCATGGTCACCATGAGCTTGGACGCGAAGTCGGGCATGTAGACGTAGATGTAGAGCATCAGGGAGCCCAGCAGGGTGACCATGAACGGAAAGCCGAACAGGAGCATGGTCGCGAGACTGATTCCAAAAAGGGTCATAGCTGGGCCCCTCCAATCTGTTCGTCTTCGTACTCGCTCTGTTGATCCGGGGACTGCCAGACGTCCTTTTCCGTCAGGTTCTTGAGGATGGTTCGGATGTACTGAATGCAGGCCAGGCCGAAACCAATGGGCATGATGACGTAAAAGGTCCATTTCGGAACCCTGAGGGCCGGGGTCATGTGGCTCCTGGACATGGCGTTGAGGAGGTACTCAAAGGAAAACCAGGCCATCGCCCCCATGACCACGGCACTGATCAGGGAGATGATGATGATGAAGGTCTTTTCCATCTTCAGGGGCATGGCGTCGAGAAAGGCCCCCATCCGAATGTGCCTGGCCTTTCTGACCCCGTAGCTGACCCCGGTGAAGGTGGTCAGCATGACCAGAAACTTGGACACCTCTTCGGAAAAATAGATGCTCTGGAAAAAAGTCCTGGCAAAGACATTGGCGATGAGCAGGACTGCCAGGGAAGCCACGCAAGCCACCAGGATCGTGACCTCAACCCCGTTGATCACCAGCCCGATGTTTTTGTTCAGACGCTGAAAAAAAGTCATCCCGGCGGCATGGGTCGAATCCTTGTTCATGGGACACCCTCTGTGCTCATCCACCACCGCTGCAGCCTGGGGCTGCAGCGGTGAGCAGACTCGTTACTGGATACTCAGGGCTTTTTTGGCCTTCTCGATGTCCTGGAGCAGGGCTTCGAGGATCTCTTCCGAACCTTCCCCGCCGATATCCTTGAACTTGGGATACACGGTTTCAGCCTGCTCTTCGAAGGCCGCAATGGCCTCGTCACTGAGGTAGTTGAACTCCAGCTCTGGTTTGGCCTCTTTCATTTTCTCCATGTCGCTGGCGTTCCTGGCCATGATCCATTCCCCGGCCTCGAGGATCGAACCCTGCCAGAAGTCGAGCATCTCCTGCTGGACATTGTCCGGCAGGCCGTTGAAGAAGTCCTGGTTGGCCGTGGGAATGCCCAGGAAGGGCTCGTTTTTCAGCTGGGTGCAGTAATTCTGGACTTCGAAGAACTTCATGGAGTAGATGGCGAAGAGCGGGTTGACCTGCCCGTCGATGAGGCCCATCTGCAGACCGCTGTAGACTTCACCGTAGTCCATGGGCGTGGGCACGGCGCCATACGCCTTGTAGTCCTCCACCAGGAGCTTGGAGGACATGACCCGGATCTTGAGCCCCTTCATGTCTTCGAGCTGTTCGATCTTCTCGTTCGTGGTCAGCCACTGCCAGCCCTCGAACATGACTGCCATGGGCACCATGCCGTTGGCCCTGAAGGCCTTTTCCAGCAGGGGGTAGAAATCGCCGTTCTGCATCATCCAGTCCAGAGTTTGGGGGACTTTTTCCGTGGGGAAGATGTAGTTCAGGGCCAGGACCTGGGCCTGGGGGACGAACGAGCTGATCCAGGCGTAGTCCGAGAACACGAACTCCACAACGCCGAGCTGGCAGAGCTCGTTGATGTCGCCGGTGGCCCCCAGGGTTCCGTAAGGGTAGACCTCGATGTCGATCTTGCCGTCCGACCACTCGCGCATGTGATCGGCGAAGTTGTTGGCCCAGACCGTCATGAAGTCGCCTTCGATCTCTTCAGAGGCCAGCTTGGCCTTGATGGGCTCGCCGGTGTAGTTGGCTGCGCCGGCAGAGGTTGCTGCGACCATGAAGATGACACCAATTGAGGCCATGATCCATTTTTTCATCAGAGACTCCTTATCTTGAGAAGGTGGAGAAAGGAAAGGCTGAACCGGGACGATTCAAGGATTTCACGTCATAGTGACCACCCCCTTTCAGATGCGTCTGCAAAAAACTCGGAGTGCAGCCGCAGTCGTCAGGATACAGAATTCAAAACAATCAAAGAGTTGCAAGCAGCAAGTGCGGCCGACATATCGCCACGTGGACTTTTTGCCCGGGCGTCCTTTGAAGTTCTGGAAGGGTTTCACAGGTTCAAACGCTGTTTTGAAAAAATTCAAAGGCAAAAGAGATGAACAGCTCCACCCCCAGAGGCAGGACATCCTCATCAATGCTGAAACACGGGTTGTGATGGGGGATGTCGCTTCCCTTGTCCGGATTGCCGCATCCCAGGAAGACGAAAGCAGCCGGGACCCGGGCGCTGAACTCTGAAAAGTCCTCGCTGGCGATGGTCTGCATGGTCGTGACCTCGCCGTCCCGGCCCAGGGTCTTTGTGGCTGCCACACCGGCCACATGGGCGACCTTGGGGTCGTTGACGAGCGGAATGTTCTCTCGAACGAGATTGATCTCGCAGGTACAGCGGTGGGTCCCGCAGACGCTCTGCACGACTCTCTGAAACCGCTGGGCCGGGTGCTCCGGGCTCTCCGGGCCGGCCTCGAAGAGGTAGCGGATGGACCCTTCCAGAGTGACCTCTTCCGGGATGATGTTGCTCTTGGTTCCCCCTTCGATCTTTCCGAACATGATGGTCGTCGGTTTGAGGTTGCTGATCTCACGGGTTTGAATGGTCTGGACGGCCATGATGATATGGGCGGCGGCAATGAGCGGGTCGACGGCCTCCTCTGGAAAGCCGGTGTGTCCGCCTTTGCCTCTGACGGTCAGCTTGAAGACGTCCAGGCCGCCCATGACCGGTCCAGGGGTGACGGCCACGGTTTTTGAGGGCAGCTGGCTCCAGATATGGATGCCAAAAGCTGCAGTCACCTGGGGATTGTCCAGAACTCCGGCCCGGATCATGTCCAGGGCTCCGTTGATTTCCTCATTGGGCTGGAACACGAGCTTGACGGTTCCCTGGATCTGCTCCCGGTTCTCAGAAAGGATTTTCGCAGCCACCAGGAGCATGGCCATATGGGCGTCGTGCCCGCAGGCATGCATCACCCCTTCAGTGCAGGAGCAGTAGTCCGCACCAGTGGCTTCGCAGATGGGCAGGGCATCCATGTCCGCCCTGAGCATGAGGACAGGTCTGTCCGCCTGTCCTTCAAGAACGGCCACCACCCCGGTTCCAGCCACCCTGGTGGTCTCGAGGCCGAGATCGTGAAGGTACTGTTCGATCACCGAGGCGGTGCGGAACTCCTGGAATCCAAGCTCCGGGTGGGCATGGAAATCCCGCCTCAGAGCGATGATTTCGTCGTTGAGCTCGGCTATTCTCTTTTTGATTGCCTGCATAGTGCTTCCAGCTTACATGGTGTCGTTGAAGCGTTTTTTGTTCAGCGATGAGGCCACGTGGTCGATCATGGTCAGATAGTCGAAGACCGGCAGCTGCAGGGCTTCCTGAACGTCTGCCCCATATGGGGGGAGCATGCTGCATTCCAGGAGCATGGCTCCCAGGCCGGGGGTCCTGGCGTGCAGGTCCACGGCGGTCTTGACGACTTCCACGCGGACTGCATCGCTGTCCAGGACGCCGATGTCGTCAATGGCCGCCTGTTTGAAGTCAAGGGTGTCTTCCAGGCCGGCGATGGCCAGCCGATCCAGATCGCTGATGCCCAGGGAGAGGAGCAGATCGGAAGTCAGAGACGGCCTGTTTGCGGTCAGGATTCCGATGCGGGCCTTTGGACCGGTGATCGAGGCCATGAAGGGGACCTGCAGCAGGCTGCTCAGAAAAACGGGGATGGAGACCGCTTCCTGGACCTCTTTCTGGAAAATGGCCATGAACCCGCAGTCTCCGGTGATGGCCCTGACACCTTCCTTTTCCAGCTCCTGTGCCCCGGCGATCATGGCCTGAACAAAGCTGCGGTCGTGATCGAAGATCCGGCCTGGCGTCAGCCCTTCGATGCGCTTGAAGCGGACCGGATACGCATAGCTCGTGGCATTGCCCACATCGCCCTGGATAAAGGGGGTGCTGGTGTCCAGGAGGAGGATGCCGATGAGCTCCCCGTAAGAGGTCTGTCCCTTTCTGGCCTTGAAGAGCATGGTCAACTCTGCAGATTCTCTGATGCTGAAATTGATGGATGTCTTTGAAGCGCCTGTATGAGTGTCATGTTGTTGGTGTAGAATTCAGAATCCAGAATACAGGAGTCAGAAAAAAATGAAATACATATTGAATACGTGTCTGCTGCAGACACGTATTCAAAGCAGAAACAGCTTCCTTGGAAACCGGGCAAAGGTCTCGCAGCCGTCCTCAGTCACCCGGAACGATTCGCTGCACTCGAACCCGAAGTCGTCCATCCACATGCCCAGGATCATGTGAAAGGTCATGTTCGGCTTGAGGACCGTGGTGTCCCCGGGGCGCAGGCTCATGGTGTGCTCCCCCCAGTCCGGCGGGTAGTTCAGACCCATGGGGTAGCCGATGCGCGACTCCTTCTCCAGACCAAAGGCCGCGATGTGCTTCCGCCAGACCAGCTCCACCTCTTCGCACCTCATCCCCGGCCCAATGGCCTCCAGGGTCAGGTTCAAGCCGTCCACGGTCCGCTGGGCCAGGTCCTGGAGCTTCTGCGGCGGCGTGCTGCCCAGATAGGCGGTTCTGGCGATGGGGCAGTGGTAGCGCAGCCGGCACCCGGCCAGCTCGAGGTTGACGGCCTGATCCTTTTGATAGGGTTCATCGGTCCAGGTCAGGTGAGGGGCGGAGGTCTTTTCCCCGGTGGGCATCATGGGCACGATGGCCGGGTAGTCCCCGCCAAACCCGGGCAGCCCCTGCATCTGGGCCCGATAGACCTCGGCCACGGCATCGCATTCCCGGACCCCGGGGCGGATGTTGTCCAGGGCGGTCTGCATGACTCTCTCGGCAATCTGACCGGCCTGCTGCATGAGTTCGATTTCCTGGTCGGACTTGATGGACCGGACCCAGTTCACGAGCAGGCTGCAGTCCAGGATCGTGGATTCCGGGAGGACGAGCCGGAGCTCCTCCAGCCAGCGGACGTTGAAGTAGTAGGCGTCCTTCTCCACCCCGATCCGCTTTCCGGACCAGCCGCGATCCTTGAGGAGCTGACCCGCAAAGCGCATGGGATGGTCGTCGGCCACCTGAACCAGGTTGTCCGGGTAGCCGACGATGTTCTCCGGGTCCATCCAGACCGTGTGCCTGGCCCCGTTGACGTCCATGCCCCGGCCGACCCACAGGGGCTGGTCCGCGTCCAGGGCCAGGACCACCACCTGGGGGGTGTAGAACGACCACCCGTCGTACCCGGTCAGGTAGTGCATGTTGGCCGGGTCTGCCAGGAGAATGACCTCCAGGCCCTTTGATTCCATGCTCTGCTTGGTCCTGGCGATCCGCTGTTCGAACTCGGCTTTGGAAAACATAAGTCTTACATCTCCTGATCCATATCGAAGTTCTCGTTAAGGCTTTGTCTACACAGCAACGATGAAATTTCATTCGGTCTGCCGAATGAAATTCAGATCCAGCCCCGCAGGAGCATGGCCCTTTCCAGCTTTTTCAGGGCCTGGATCCAGGCCCCGTAGCGCAGGGAAGGCGTCCCAGCCTCCCTGGCCCTGTTCCTGGACTGGGTGTAGGCGGCAATGATCCTCTTGCGCAGGGTGGCGTTGACCCGCTCCAGGTCCCAGTACTCGTCGGACAGCCCCTGGGACCTTTCAAAATGGCAGACCGTGGCCCCGCCGCTGTTGGCCACCACATCCGGGACCACGGTCACGCCCTTGTCCGTGAGGATGGCGTCGGCCTCAGTGGTGATCGGCCCGTTGGCCCCTTCCACGATGAGTCTGGCCTGGACGTTGGCCGCATTGGCCCTGTGGATGACGTCATGGACCGCAGCCGGGACCAGGATGCCCACCTCAGCCTCCAGGAGCTGCTCATTGGTCATGGCTTCTGTCCCGGGAAAACCACTGACCGTTCCGGTTTCCTGGACATGGGCCTTGAGGGCCGGAATGTTCAGGCCGTTCTGGGCGAAGACAGCGCCGTCAACGTCGCTGACCGCAGCAACCCGGCACCCTGCTTCATAGAGGTGGCTGGCCAGCTCCGAACCGACCTGCCCGAAACCCTGGACCGCTGCAGAGGTGCCCTCGAGCGTCAGTCCCATGTCCTGAGCTGCGGCCTGCAGCACGAGAAAGACCCCCCGGCCGGTGGCTGCCTCCCCTCCCAGGGAGCCGCCGAGAATGGCCGGCTTGTCGTTGATGGCCGCCGGACAGTGGTGGCCGGTGATCTGCTCGAACTCGTCCAGCATCCAGGACATGGCCTGCTCGCCTGTGCCGATGTCCGCGCCCGGCACGTCCCTCCAGGGACCCTTGGGGTTCAGGAACCGGATGTAGCTGCGGATGAGGCGTTCCTGGTCCCTGACGGTCATGGCCTTCAAGTCTGCCCTGATCCCGCCCTTGGCCCCCCCGGCCGGGATGTCGGCCACGCAGTGCTTGATGGTCATGAAGATCCCCAGGGCCTTGATCTCCTCCAGGCTCAGCTCCGGACGGATCCGGGTCCCGTCCCGGAAAGGGCCCAGGGCGTCGCAGTAGTGGACCCGGTAGGCCTGGAAGACCTGAAACGAGCCGTCATCGAGCTTGAGGGGGATCCTGAACTCGTTGATCCGTTTCGGGGCCTGGAGGATGTCCAGGGCCCGTTCGTTGATCTTCCCCAACCGTCCGGCCTGGTTCAGGGTCTCGATGGCCACGTCAAAAACGGTCTGTGCAGTCATGGTGCGTCCTCTTTCATCTTTGCCAGGGGCAAAGCTGAACAATTTCTATTTCAGTTTGAATTCACCGGGGTCGCTGAACGAGGTGCTCCACTTCAACTGACCACCGGCAGGACCAGATCCTCGGGACCCCGCTTGGAAGTCTTGAGCTGCGGGGCATGCCTGGTCATGAGTTCCTGAACGATCTGGGCGATCTTGACCTTCTCCCTGATGAGATCCTGGTGAAAGCCCTCGAAGGCCCAGGGCTTGTAGATATCGGACTCGGAGGTTCCCGGCTCGATCTTGAAGTAGATCGGCGCGGCCACCCGGGCGATTTCCGGGGCCTCGTAGGCCCTGAACATCCCGCCAAAGGCATCCACGATGATCACGTACACGTCCAGGGGGATGTCCACAGCCTTGCGGATTGAGGACAGGATGGGCAGGGAGATGTCCGAGAGGGGGTTCATGGAGTTGGCGCCCAGGGACTCCACGAGCTTGGCCCCGGCAGCTGAGCACTGTCCGCCGAAGACCGAGTACTTGAAGACCGTTTCCGGGGGGATGAGGCCCTGGTCGCGCATGCCCTTCAGGATGTTCAGCACCCCTTCGTCGTAGACCAGGAAGCCGCGGATCCCGGCCTCGATGTTCCGCATCATGTCCGCGATGTGGTAGGAGACGTTGTCCGATCCCCGCAAACGCATGCCCTGCATGACCCCTTCAGGGGTGGCCGCTTCCTTGGAACCGGGGTCCCAGGCCTTGCGGTGGCCGACCACCATGACCACCTCGATCTGCTCGTCTCTGGCCATCTCGGCCATGGCCTTGAGCTCCTCGAAGTCGCAATAGGTTGAGCCGCCCACGGTGGCCACTGCCCGGTGGACGATGACATCGCGTTTTCGGGCTTCCTTGATCATGGCCTCCATGGTCGAGGCCCGCTCCACCCCGGCCACTTCAATCCGCCAGTGAGCCCCGTCGGCAAAGGATTTTGGGGAATCGGCCAAGTCATAGCCGTCACGCCCGGGAATCCCCATATGCTCCATGAAATCTCGAATGGTCTTCAGTGTCTCAGACATGCTTGCGCTCCTTTGGGAATGAAAAAATCAAGAGTATGGTCGCGTGTTCGATCTATAACAGCTTCTTGAGCTTCTCCAGCTCACCCTCGACCATCTTGTAGGTGTGCTCTTCGGCCGGGAAGGACTTGTCCTTGACCTCGCTGAAATAGCTCTCAAAGGCCTGGATGCATTTTTCAGCGATGTTTTCGTACTTCTTGACGAACTTGGGGGTGAAGGCCTGGAACTGGCCCAGGACGTCGCTGCAGATCATGAGCTGGCCGTCCGCGTGAACACCGGCCCCGATGGAGTAGACCGGGATGCGCAGGGTGTCGCGGATGATCTTGCAGACCTCGGGGGGCACGGCTTCCACCAGGAGGGCGAAGGCCCCTGCCTCTTGAATGGCCCGGGCGTCTTCGATCAGATCCCGGGCGGTCTCGGCCGTGCGGCCCTGGGCCTTGAACCCGCCAAGCTGGCCCGAGCTCTGGGGTGTCAGCCCGATATGCCCGATGACCAGCATGCCCCCGTCGGCAATGGCCCTGATCTGGTCGCAGACCCGCTGGCCGCCTTCGAGCTTGATGGCGTCCACGCCGGCCTCCTTGAAGAACCGCCCGGCATTGAAGACCGCTTCGCTGACATTGACCTGATAGGACAGAAAGGGCATGTCCCCGACGATGAAGGTGTTGGGGGCGCCCCGGCGGACCGCCTCAGAGTGGACGATGCACTGCTCCATGGTCACCGGGATCGTGCCGGAGTAGCCATAGACGCACATCCCCAGGGAGTCGCCCACCAGGATCATGTCAGCACCGGCCTTCTCGGCGAACTGGGCCGTGGGGAAGTCGTAGGCCGTGACCCAGCCGGCGGACTTCCCGTCATCCTTCATCTGCTGCAAATCAAGGGCGGAGAGTTTCTTTTTGGTCATGGAGCGCTCCTTTGTTTCGGAAGTGGATACTTTTATGACATCGATGCCAAGAGTCGAATGGCAAGATTCAGGGAGTCGTTCGAGCTTTTCAAATCTCAGATTGTTCTCGCTCCTGGATTCTGAATTCCTGCGGCTGCATCAGGAGTTTTTGCAGCCGCATCGTTTCGGAGAGGAGGCAATCGTTAAGGGCCAAGTTCCTTCAACTTCTGGGAGAGCTCCCGGCTGGCTGCAAGGAGGCCGTCGCGCATCCCGGGCATCCGATCGTCGGACATGCGCATGGACGGTCCTGAAATGCTGATGGCATATCGGGGATAGTCCTGGGAGTCGAAGATCGGGACAGCAATGCAGCGAAGGCCCGGGCAGAGCTCTTCATTGTCCATGGCCCAGCCGTTTTTCCGGACCTTGTCCAGCTCCAGCAGGAGTCCCTCTCGTGTGGTGTTCGAGTTGGAGGTCAGGGCGGTCCAGTCGGCCCGGCTGAAAAAGAGCTCGAGCTCCGCTGGCGGCAGAAAGGCCAGGATGGCCTTGCCCAGGGCTGTGTTCTGGGCCGGAGCCCGGCTGCCGATCTCCGGGTCCATGCGCAGAAGTTCAGGGCTGTCGATCTTGTCCAGGTGGATCACGTCCGTACCCTGGATGAATCCCAGATTGATGGTCTCTTTGGTTGCGGCGGACAGGTTGCGCATGAAAAGGGAGGCGCTCTTCCTGATCTCAAACCTGCTGGCCACCTTGGTGCTCAGCTCCAGGATCTTGAAGGTCGGCTCATACTCGCCGCCAGGGGTCTGCTGCACATAGCCGAGATCCCTGAGGGTGGACAGGAACCGATGGGCCCCGGCCCGGTTGTAACCCAGGGCAGCGGCCACCTGGCTGACGCGCATGGCCCCGTTTTCGGCCAGGAGGGACAGGACATTGAGCCCTTTCTCCAGGGAGGAGATGAAGTAGTACTGTCTGGTGGTCATGTCTTATTATGTGTGACACTTAATCACTATATGTTACACATTGTAGGGAAAGGCGTTTGCCGGTGTCAAGACGCCAGTGCAAAAATGGGATCCCTGGACCCTCTCCATGTTCCGAGCGGGGATGGCCGCCATTGACTTGTCAGCAGCCCTGTTTTCAGATTACACATGAACACTTCAGGCCAGGATCGAACAGGGACGTGTGACGTCAGGAACCCATGCTGGAGGCGGATATGAGCGGTCAGGAGCACGAGATGACCCGGAAACAGGCCATGGACAGCGAAGAGAGGGGGCAGGCCTCCATCGCCACCATCCAGGACAAGCTGTCCCAGCTCAAGCAGATGCGGGAAGAGGCCAGCCAGGCCGGGGGGCAGCCCCGGATCGAAGCCCAGCACAAGCTGGGAAAGCTCACGGCCAGGGAGCGTCTGGCCCTGCTCCTGGACCAGGGCTCCTTTGAGGAGTTCGACATGCTCAAGGCCGGGAGGGCCGGTCACCTGGACACGGGCAAGAGCTACCTCAGCGACGGGGTGGTCACCGGACACGGGACCATCGACGGCCGGGAGGTCTTCGTTTCCAGCCAGGACTTCACGGTCATCGGGGGGTCCCTGGGGGAGGCCCATTCGGAAAAGATCTGCAAGGTCATGGATCATGCCCTGCGGACAGGGGCCCCTTACATCGGGATCAACGATTCAGGCGGGGCCCGCATCCAGGAGGGGGTGGACGCCCTGGCTGCCTATGGGGAGATCTTCAACCGCAACGTCAGGGCCAGCGGGGTCATCCCGCAGATCTCCTGCATCATGGGGCCATGTGCCGGCGGGGCGGTCTACAGCCCCTCGATGACCGACTTCACCTTCATGGTCCAGAACTCCTCGTACATGTTCGTCACCGGCCCCCACGTGGTCAAGACCGTCATTCACCAGGACATCACCTCGGAAGAGCTCGGCGGGGCGGCTGTGCACGCCACCAAGAGCGGCGTGGCCCACTTCGTCCTGCCCAACGACATCCTCTGCCTGCGCGAGGTCCGAAGGCTGATCAACTACCTGCCTTCGAACAACCAGCAGGATCCACCGATTCTGGACCTCAGGGATCCCTCGGACCGGACCGACCCCACCCTGGACTATCTGGTCCCGGCCGACCCCAACCATCCTTACGACATGAAGGTGGTCATTCACAGCATCCTGGACGGGGCCGAGTTCTTCGAGGTCCACAAGGATTTCGCCAGAAACATCATCGTCGGCTTCGGCCGGCTCGGCGGGCAGACCATCGGTCTGGTGGCCAACCAGCCGGCTGTCCTGGCCGGGGTCCTGGACAACGACGCCTCGGTCAAGGGGGCCAGGTTCGTCCGCTTCTGCGACAACTTCAACATCCCTCTGATCAGCCTGGTGGACGTGCCGGGGTTCATGCCCGGACCGAACCAGGAGCACGGCGGCATCATCCGCCACGGGGCCAAGCTGCTCTTTGCCTTCATCGAGGCCACGGTCCCCAGGATCACGGTGGTCATCAGAAAATCCTACGGCG
Organism: uncultured Desulfohalobiaceae bacterium; assembly: GCA_964573115.1. Lineage (GTDB taxonomy): Bacteria > Desulfobacterota > Desulfovibrionia > Desulfovibrionales > Desulfothermaceae > CAYOID01. Next base: position 79,507 of record CAZNIP010000002.1, read on the forward strand.
GGGCCTACCTGGTCATGAACGCCAAGCACATCGGGGCGGACATCAACTATGCCTGGCCGACGGCAGAGATCGCGGTCATGGGGCCCAGGGGGGCAGCCGAGGTCATCTACAGGAGAGAGATCTCGGCCTCGGAGGATCCCCAGACAACCCTGAGGGAAAAAGAGGGCCAGTACCGGCAGACCTTTCTGAACCCCTTTCTGGCTGCCAAGCGGGGGTACATCGACGACGTCATCTTCCCCAGCGAGACCAGGGCCAGGCTGATCCGGAGCCTGCAGGTCCTGGAGGGCAAAGAGGTTGAGCGCCCGCAGCGCAAGCATGGCAACATTCCTTTGTGAGGTGGACTCGTGTTTGACAAGATCTTGATCGCCAACAGGGGTGAGATTGCCGGGCGGGTCATCCGCACCTGTCGGAACCTGAACATCAGGACCGTGGCCGTATACTCCGAAGCCGATTCCAGGATGCCCTGCGTGGAAAAGGCTGACGAGACGGCCTTTATCGGTCCGGCCCCGGCCGTGGAATCCTATCTGGTCAAGGAGCGGATCATCGAGGCCGCACAACAGCACGGCTGCCAGGCGGTGCACCCTGGATACGGCTTTCTGTCCGAAAATCCGGAATTTGCCCGCATGGCCATTGACCATGGGCTGGTGTTCATCGGCCCTCCACCAGAGGCCATGCGTCTTCTGGGTGACAAGGTGGCCTCCAAGGCCCTGGCCCAGGAGGTGGGCATCCCGGTGGTCCCGGCCCATCCAGAGCCCCTGGCCGACGTGGAGCATGCCCTGGCTGTGGCCCGGGACATGGGCTATCCGCTGCTCCTCAAGCCGGCCGCCGGGGGCGGCGGGAGGGGGATGCGGGTCGTGTCCACGGCCGACGAGCTCCGGAGCGCCTTTCCGGCCTGTCAGGACGAAGCGGCCAAGGGTTTTGGCGACGACAGGGTTTTTGTCGAACGGTTCATCTCCCGGCCGCGGCACATCGAATTTCAGATCATGGCCGATGAGCAGGGCCGGGTCATTCATCTCGGAGAGCGGGAGTGCTCCATCCAGCGCAGATACCAGAAGGTCCTCGAGGAGAGCCCGTCCCTGGTCCTGGACGAGGATCTGCGCCGGGAAATGGGGGCCAAGTCGTGTGAACTGGCCAGAGCTGCCGGGTACGTGAATGCCGGTACGGTGGAGTTCATCCTCGATCAGGACCGGAACTTCTTCTTCCTGGAGATGAACACCCGTCTCCAGGTGGAGCATCCGGTCACGGAGATGGTCACCGGGCTCGACCTCATGGAGATGCAGTTCAGGATCGCCTCGGGGCACCCCCTGCCCCTGAATCAGGAGGACGTGGTCCTGAGCGGGTGGGCCATTGAGGCCAGGATCTGCGCAGAGGACCCTTTCCGGGACTTCTTTCCGACCACAGGCATCGTGACCCGGTACGCCGTGCCCAGAGGCGTGGGCATCAGGGTGGACGACGGCATCGCGGCCGGGACCATGGTCACCATTCACTACGACTCCCTGCTGGCCAAGATCATCGCCCACGGCCAGGACCGGGAGGAGGCCAGGCAGAGGCTGGTTCGGGCCCTGAACGGCTATCACATCGAGGGCCTGACCACGAACGTGGATTTCGTCAATGCCCTGGCCGACCATCCGGCCTTTGCCGCCGGCGAGCTGTCCACAGACTTCATCCCCGAACACTTTGACGGCGGGCGCTCGAAGCAGCCGCCGGACACGACCAAGGTGGACTTCATGGTCATGGCCGCGACGCTGGTCTTCCACAACAGACAGGCCCTGGTCCGCCAGTCCCTGAGCCCTTTGTCTCCCCTTGTCGGCACCACGCGGACCCGTTTTCAGTCCATGCAGTACATGGTCAAGGCCGAGGACGAGGTCTGCCGGGTCCAGCTGGAAAAGCGTCCCGAAGAGGGGAAATGGCGGATCACCGTGAACGACCGGAGCTATGAGGTCGTGACCCCCGAGTTCGAGTTCTATCGCCGGAGGCTGCGGCTCAAGATCGATGGCGAGTCGCACATGTTCCGCCTCAAGTTTGAAGAGAACCACAATCTGGTCTTTTTCTGCGGCATCGTCCTCTTCCTGGAGGTCTACACCCCGTTGGAGTGGCAGCTGAACCAGTACATGATCAGGACCAGACCGGTGCAGGAGGAGGACGTCCTGCGCTGCCCCATGCCCGGCCTGGTGGTCGACGTCAGCGTTCAGCCCGGGGACGTGGTCCGCAAGGGGCAAGAGCTTTTCAAGATCGAGGCCATGAAGATGCAGTCCTCCATCGCCTCCCCCAGGGACAGCCTGGTGGAGAAGGTTTTTGTGGCCGCAGGCCAGACCGTGGCTCAGGACGAGGACCTCCTCCAGTTTCAGGAGGGGTCCGGGGCCCACATGGCCAGGCTGGATCCGGAATGAGAGCATCACAGGCCTTTGGCTGCGATGATCTCTTGACTCAGGTCTCTCCAGAGCACCTGAGCGGGACAGCAGGCTCACAACCCTGTCGCGGCGGTCATTCCTGACCACCTCACGAGAGTTCAGTGAGGGGGTCTTGCTGACGTTCGAATTGGGTTCCAGCAAGGCGGTGTCCAATGGCCCCTTTGAGAGGTTTCAAGGAATACCTGGCGGACAATGACCACCGCTCCCATCTCGAGGAGGCCAGACTCTCGGGCGGGGAGCTCGTCTTTCATCTCCACGGGCAGCGGGTGGTCACGGCCGTGATTGCCTCCAACGAGACCTACGGGCTGACCCTGTCCCCAAGAGATGGTCCAGATCTGGCTCTGCACAAGACAGACCTCAAATTCTTCCATGACCTGGAGTTTGCTGACAGGGTCCCGTCCCTGCTCAAATCAGACGCAAAGGTCCGCTTTTTGGGTCTGGAGCCGAAAGTGTCCGCCTCGGGGAGGCACTTTGTGAAGAACAAGTCCCTGTACCCGCTGATGCTCGATCGGGAGGTCGTCTTTCTGACCCTGCTGGAGGGGGAGGTCATCAGGGGAGTCCTGGACGGGTTCAATCGCTACGAACTGACGGTCAAGCTCAAGGGGGGGACACCGGTCACGGTGATGCGGCATGCCATCCATGAGCTCAAGAACAAGAAGGGCCGCTCATTCCTGAAGAGCGTGCAGCAGAGGCAGAAAGCCTGGAAAGAGAGCTGGCTCTGGGTGACAGAGGACAGATGACAGAAGACAGAAGGCAGAGGTCAGA
>CAZNIP010000003.1:0-43376 GCA_964573115.1 uncultured Desulfohalobiaceae bacterium
GAGCTCAACGCTACAGAAAGGGTGGTTGGACAGCCGACTTTGCTCGGTGGCTTGGTCAACTATACAGTCTACACACCTGATCAGAGTCTGTGCACTAGTGAAGGAAGCAGTGCCTTGCACTCCCTCTATTATTTGACAGGAACCTCCTGGACGGAGAATGTTTTTGGAGAAGAGAATGAGGATGGAACTGTAGAGTTTGTCAAAGATCTTGGAAGAGGGTTGTCCATCACTCCAACCATGCATCTGGGGAGCCAAAAAGGTGGAAAACTTGTCATTCAGACCAGCACTGGTGAAATCAAGGAAATCCATCAATCTAACTTGCCGGTGAAAAATGTCCATTCAGGCAAGTCGTCCTGGCACACTCACGACATTGATTGATTCAACTCCAAAGGAAGACTCATGATCAGTCCGGAGAGAGACCACACTGATCGGCTCCCTCTTCGGACTGATCAGTCTTGACCAGCCTTGCGGGTCCTGATAAACAATGTCCCGCAACTGAACAGGCGGAAGAATGAACCAAGCCCTCGTTGCGAGGGCTTTTTCACGTGACAAGGGCACATTCATGAACATCTGCATCGTGGGAACCGGGTATGTGGGGCTGGTCACGGCAGCCTGCTTCGCCGAGATGGGCAACCACGTCACCTGTGTGGACGTGAACGACCAAGTGGTGGAGGACCTCAGGCAGGGCAGGGTGCACATCTTTGAGCCCGGCCTGGAGGACATGGTCAAAAAGAACGCCGCTGACGGCCGGCTGGTCTTCACCACCGACCTGGCGGAGGGCATGCAGGACTCGCTGTTCGTCTTCATCTGCGTGGGCACCCCGTCCAACGACGACGGCTCCTGCGACATGAGCGCGGTCCATCAGGTCGCCCGCGAGGTTGGCCGGGCCATGAACGGCTACGCCATCGTGGTCACCAAGTCCACGGTTCCCGTGGGCACGGCGGACTCGGTCAAGGCCATCATCATGGATGAGCTGGATGCCAGGGGACAGGGCCACGAATTTGACGTGGTCTCCAACCCCGAGTTCCTCAAGGAGGGCGATGCGGTCAACGATTTCCTCAAGCCGGACCGGGTCATTGTGGGCACAGAGAACGTGCGCACGGCCGAGCTGCTCAAAATCCTCTACGCCCCATTCGCCCGGAGCCGGGACAAGCTCATGGTCATGTCCGTGCGCAGTGCGGAGATGACCAAGTACGCCGCCAACTGCATGCTGGCCACCAAGATTTCCTTCATCAACGAGGTGGCCAATGTCTGCGAAAGGGTCGGTGCGGACGTGCGTCAGGTGCGCCTGGGGATCGGGGCTGACCACCGTATTGGCTACAGCTTTATCTATCCGGGGATCGGCTATGGGGGGTCCTGCTTTCCCAAGGATGTTCGGGCCCTGATCCAGACAGCCAGGGATCACGAGTATTCACCCCAGCTGTTGTCCGCGGTCCATGAAGTCAATGAACGGCAAAAGAGTGTTCTGGCCTGGAAGATAGAGGACTACTTCCAGAATCAGGGCGGGGTCGAGGGCAAAGTTCTGGCTCTGTGGGGACTGGCTTTCAAGGCCAACACCGACGATATTCGCGAGGCCTCATCCATGGCCCTGATCGAAGTGCTGACCTCGAAGGGCATGCGCATCAGGGCCTATGACCCTCAGGCCGGCCATGCGGCTCGACAGCGTTTGCAGCAGAACGGGCTGGTGGAGATTGTGGACAGGGAGTATGCTGCATTGGAGGGAGCTCAGGCCCTGGCCGTGGTCACGGAATGGAACCAGTTCCGCAATCCGGATTTTGACAGGATCAAAAAATCCCTGACAGCTCCCGTGATCTTTGACGGCCGCAATCTCTATCAACCTGATCACTTGAGCGCCATGGGGTTTGCCTACTTTTGCATCGGTCGTCCGGCCCTCACGGCGACGTGAGACCCTTTGAGGACATCTGTGACCAGGTCAAAAAAAACCCCGGTTCGACCGGGGTTTTTGTTTGCAGCAGGGATGAGGCCTACCTCGCTCTGAGTCTGCCCAGGCAGCTTCTGAGCTGAAGCTCCTGGAGCACCGCCTTTTCGTATTCGAGGCTGTACACCGGGGATTGCTCAAACTCTTTTTCCATGGCTTTATCCAGAAACTGTGTTTCCTCCCAGAAGTCCAAGAGGTCTTCATTGGGAAGGGTCTTGATCTGATCCATGACGGTTGCGTTTTCAAAATAGGGGAAAAATTGGGCCATTAACCAATTTCCTCCTTGGGCTTGAAAGTCTTGGTCGTGAAGTGTTGATGAACATGGAGAGTATGCTGGATGTGACCAGTTTTTGCAAGTTTTTTCAAAATACTGACATATCAGTCGCTTATTGTGATATATTTAAGCAAGTTTCGTACCATATGTTGATTTGTTCCGGTATTATGTTTACCACCAATGCGGGCACAACGGCATTGAATACCCATTTTTTCCCGGAGTAGAGCGTGTTTTTTCCCCGAGAGCTGAAGAAAAAACTGCGCGGTTCGGATGAATCCTCCCTGACAGTCTACAAGAGCGGTCCAGCCACGCAGGCCTATCTGGCCAGGGCAAGCCTGCAGCAGGGACGAAATGTGGTCATGGTTGTCCCTGATCAGGCAACACTGTCCGAAGTGACCGCCTTGACCAGGCTCATGACGGACATGCCGCCTTCAACGCCTTTCTGGGACCGCCCCCTGGTCTGTTTCCCTCCCTTTGTCCCGGGCAAGATGGATTCCAAGCTGTGGGCCAGGCGCTGGGCTTCCCTGTTCACCCTGGGGGAAACCACAAGGCCCACAATCACGATTTTGACTGTGGACAACCTGCTGCCGCTGTGGCCGTCCAGGGATCTTCTGGATCAGGCCTACGACTTCGTGATTCGGGGAGAAGAGCTCCCACAGGAGGATTTTCTGGAGCGGGCCGTGTCCTGGGGGTATGAAAGGGTGTCCATGGTCACCAGGCCGGGAGAGCTCTCTGTCAGAGGGGACATCGTGGATATTTTCGCTCCGGGGTACGAGTTCCCGCTGCGAATGGAGCTCTTCGGATCCACACTGGAGAGTTTGCGCCTCTTTGAACCCCTGTCCCAGAGATCGATGCAGGAGGTGGATGAAGCGATCATCCTGCCTGTTGCTCCGATCCTGTTCACGTCGCAGTCAGACAAAGCAGCCCAGGAGCACTGGAATCATCTCTGGAAAACCGGTGCACTGAGCAAACCGGCCCGGGCGACCCTGCAGCAGAAGGTCGAGGATCAAAACCACGATATGTGGCCTGGATTGTACTACTCCAGGGTGGTGCCGCTCACAGAATGGCTCCCTGATGACGGGGTCTACTTGCTCATCGGGGCAGGCCAGCTGCGGTCGGTTTTGGAAGAATGCGCCGCAGGATGGGAGTCCTTTTTTGAAGCCGAAGAGGAGAGAAACGGCTGGAGCTGGCCTGAGGAAGCCATTGTCCAGCCGGCCTCGAGGGCCAGGCAGGCCTGGCTGAACAGGGAGCAGGTCCTGTTTGAGCAGCTGCCGGTGGGGGAGCGGCATCAGGGGGTGGAGCTTCCAGAAAAGCGTTTCACCTCTTTCCAGGACCTGTTCTGGAAGCCTGAGGAGCGCAAAAGGCCATGGACGAGCCTGGTCGAAAGACTCAAGGACTGGCATCGAACCAGCAACCAGGTCGTCCTGACCTTTGGCAGCGACAACTCCAGGCGCAAATTTTTCAAGCTCGTGGAAGGGGAGGACCTGACCTTCAGGACGACCTACCAGCCTGACCAGAAAGGGCTGTACGCCCTGATATCAGATTTTGACGCCGGGTCGGAGCTGACCTGGAACCATGTCTCTTTTCTCTCGGAAAACATTCTCCAACCGAGACGGGATCAGGCTGCGGCCAGACGTTCGGTCCGAACAGACTTCAAGGGCCTGAAGCGGCTTGAAGAGATCAATCCTGATGAGCTCCTCGTGCATCGCGATTACGGGGTGGGGCGTTTTTCCGGTTTGACCCGTCTCCAGGTGGACAAGACCGGCAACGATTATCTGTTGATCCTCTACGCTGGGGGGGACAAACTCTACGTCCCCGTTGACAGGCTCAATCTCGTTCAGCGCTACAAGGGCGGCGACGACGCTTCCCCGGCCCTGGACCGGCTGGGGAGCACCCGGTGGCAGACAACCAAGAACAAGGTCCGGAAAGTCCTGGAAGAGATCGCCCATGACCTGGTGCAGATGTATGCCTTCCGGAAAGTGGCCAAGGGCTACGAATACGCTGCTGACGAGGAGATGTTCCGCGAGTTCGAGGCCACGTTTGCCTTTGAGGAAACTCCCGACCAGGAGCAGGCCATTGAGGAGGTCCTCAAGGATCTGGACCAGCCAGAACCCATGGATCGCCTCGTCTGCGGGGACGCAGGGTTCGGCAAGACCGAGGTGGCTCTCCGGGCTGCCTTTCGGGCCGTGTCCGCAGGCCGGCAGGTGGCCATGCTCTGTCCGACCACTGTTCTGGCTGAGCAGCACTTTCAGAACTTCCGGCAGCGTCTCGAGGACTTCAACGTCGAGGTGGAAATGGTCAGCAGGTTCGTTCCAGCCCACAAGCAGAAGGAGGTCCTGCGCAGGGTGGAGAAGAATCAGGTCGACGTGCTCATCGGGACGCACCGCCTGCTGTCCAAGGACGTGGTCATCCCCAGGCTGGGGCTGTTCATCCTGGACGAAGAGCAGCGTTTCGGGGTCCGGCACAAGGAGAAACTCAAATCCATCCGCAAGAACATCGACGTGCTCACCCTCACGGCCACGCCCATCCCCAGGACACTGCAGCTCTCCCTGTCCGGTATCAGACAGCTCAGTGTCATCGAGACCCCGCCTCAGGAGAGAAAGGCCGTGGAATCCTCCCTGGTGGAACGGGACCCGGAGATGCTCAAAAAGGTCCTGGAACGGGAGCTCAATCGCGGGGGCCAGGTTTTCTGGGTCTACAACCGGGTCCAGGGATTGCCCAGAATCAGGGATTTTGTCCAGGCACTGGTGCCAGATGCCAGGGTGGGCATCGCCCATGGCCAGCTGGCCGAGAAGAAGCTGGAAGAGAGCATGCACCAGTTCTGGAAGGGCGAGACGGATGTTCTGGTCTGCACAGCCATCATTGAATCCGGTTTGGACTTCCCCAAGGCCAACACCCTGGTCGTGGACCAGGCCCAGATGTTCGGCCTGGGACAGCTCTATCAGCTCAGAGGCAGGGTCGGCCGATCCTCTGATCAGGCTTTTGCCTACTTTGTGGTCCCTTCTGTGGACAACCTGCCCAGGTCTGCGGCCAAGCGCCTGCAGACCATCCTGGACATGGACTATCTGGGGGCCGGCTTTCAGGTGGCCATGGAGGACCTGCGCCTCCGGGGGGCAGGGAACATCCTGGGGGAGGTCCAGTCAGGATCCATGAACAAGGTCGGTCTGGACCTGTTTCTGGAAATGCTGGAGCAGGAGGTGCGCCGGGTCAGGGGCGAGCCATTGCAGCAGGAGACAGACCCGGAACTGAACATCACCTTTGAGGCCAATATTCCCAGCGAATACATTGCAGACCCCCAGGAGAGGCTCTCCTATTACCGAGGGCTGTCCGGGGCGGACTCGGATTCGGTCATCAACGACTGGGCCGGTGAGATGGAGGATCGTTTCGGCCCCCTGCCCGGCCCGGTGCAGAACTTCCTGGCGGTCCTGCGGCTGAAGAGAGTCCTGGCCCAGCTCCAGGTTCAGCGGGCTGATCTCTTTGAAAACAGGGTGGTCATGTCCTGGGCTGAGGAAGCCAGGCCGGTGGATCCGGATGTTCTGGTGTCCTGGGTGCAGGACAGACAGGATCGGGCCCGGTTCATGCCACCAAACAAAATGGAGTTGCGATTTGCAAGTAAAGAAAGTATTTCTAGGGCCATTCATCATGTGGGGGAGGAGCTTGCCGAGTTCGCAGAGGAGGCTGGAAATGAAGCTGAGCAGCAGGCTTAACGTCCTTGGTGCGGCTGTTCTCCTGGCCCTGCTTGTTGCCGGCGGACCAGCCCGGGGAGCCACCATGGTCGATCGGATCGTGGCAGTGGTCAATGGCGAGATCATCACCCTGTATGAGCTCAACCAGGAGGTTCAGTCCGCCCTGGCGACCATGGAGACGGACTCGATCAACAAGGCCCAGATTGAGAGCTTCAGGCCCAAAGTGCTCCAGTCCATGGTCAACGACCTGCTCCTGAAGCAAGAGGCTGAACGTTTTGAGATCACTGTGTCCGATGTGGAAGTCGAGAATCGTCTCGACCAGATCAGACAGCAGCGCGATGTGAGCCAGGAGGAGTTTCAGGACCTTCTGGACAGGCAGGGCATGACCCTGGCTGACTACAAGGAAAAGATCAGGGAAGAGATCAAAAAGAGCAGGGTCCTGAGCTCCATGGTCCGGCAGAAGGTGGTGGTCACGGAAAAGGAGATGCAGGACTACTACGAGGCCAACCTGTCGTCCTTCACCAAGCCCAGGGGTGTCCATTTGCGATTGATTCTGGTCCAGGACAGGCAGAAACTGATGGATCTGCGAGAGCGCATCCGGTCCGGGGACCTCTCGTTTTCCCAGGCCGCGCAGAAATATTCGCAAGGCCCTGGTGCAGAGCAGGGAGGCGACCTGGGGAGGATGGACTGGAACGATCTCAGGCAGAACTGGAGAGAGGCCCTGCAGAGCGTCGACAGCGGGGAGATGAGCGATATTTTCGCTCTCCAGGGTCGATACGCCCTGTTGTATGTGGAAGACCTCTCTTCCGGAGGCAAGCGTTCCCTGGACGAGGTTCGAGATCAGATCAGGGACAGCATCTACTCCCGCAAGCTTGAGCATCGCTACCAGGAGTACCTTGAGGGCCTTCGATCCAAGGCCGTGGTCGATGTCCGGCTGTGAGCCGGAATGGCTGGGGGTTGTCCGTGCACGGCGGAATCTGTTTTTTGACCTCGACTGGCCAGTCCTGCTGAGAAACCTGGATGAGGAGCCAGGCTTCAGTCCCTGGGGGCAGCGCCCCATCGTCAAGAGGAGCCGTCAGCGAGGCATTTCAGCAGGGCTGAAGAGGAAGGGGGCTCTGGTCGATCAGTCCGGGTGGTCCTCCTGGAGGAGGCGCTTTCCTGACAACCACGGCCTCCATGACGTCTAACGGTCCGGATTTCAGAGTCCTGGTCCGGGCTTTGAATCACGCCAAACCTCGGAGAATGCGGGGAGGCATTATTGATGAAACTGCATGAGCTTGGGCAACGCCTGAAGAACGAGAGAGAGAACCAGGGCTATTCCCTGGATGATGTCTATGAGCGGATCAAGATCAGCCCATCGAGCCTGGAACACATTGAGCAGGGGGAGGTCGATGATCTGCCCCATCCCGTCTATGCCAAAGGGTTCATCAAGCACTACGCCGAATTCCTGGGGCTGGACGGCGATGAGCTGAGCAACGAGTTTGCCAGGATCATGTCCATGGAAGAGGCGGGACTGGATGAACACGACGCTGTGGTGGACGATGAAGAGTTCCCTTCCGCGACTGGCGGAAGCTCCAGGAAATGGACCCTCTTTTCTGTCCTGGCTTCGGTCATTCTCCTGGCTGTGCTCGGATGGCTGGTCTATGACGTCTTTTTTGTCAAGCCGGCCACGGAACCTGCCTCACCCTCCACTGGAGTTGAATCCCCGGCAGGGGTGACCTCTGAACCAGACCAGGGGGGAGTTGAATCAGAGGACGTTCCGGCTGGCAGCGGAAACGAAACCCGGATCACCCCCGCCGAAACCGAAGTCCAGGACGACGCTCAAAACGGGACACCAGGTCAGCCAGAGCAGGAAACGACTGTTGCTCAGGCCAGTGGTTCATCCCAGGATGTCCAGCCGCCCCAGCCAGAGGCGGAACAGGGCGGGCAGGCCCAGACCGGGCAGGCAGTCCAGGAGACGAATCAGGCCACAGCCCTCGAGTCAGCACAACTGGCTGAAGAAGAGCCCCAGGAGGCCGCTCTTGAAGAGACGCGGGCCAGCGAGCCTGAGCAGCCGGCTCAAGAGGAGAAGCATGTCCTGGAGATTTCATCTGTTGAGGCCTGCTGGCTGAGCGCTGATGTGGACGAACGATCCAAAGATATCTATCTCCGGCCTGGTGAATCGATCACCTTTCGCTTTGAGGAGACGCTCAGGATCAAGCTCGGCAACGCCGGGGGGGTCAGGTTGGTGTTCAATGGCCAGAAGGTCCCCATGGATGCGCGCTCCGGTGACGTCAAGACCCTGACCTTTCCCTGAACGTCATTTGGAAAAGCGGATGATATCACGTGATCGCATCCTTGCGATGAAAGAAAGAGATCGCCCATGAACAGGGGGGAGTTCTCCGAACAGGTTCTTGTGCTCAAGGTGGGCACCTTCCGGGAAATCGACTGCTGGGTCCGCTTTTTTTCCCCTTCCAGAGGCATCATGACCGGGTTTGCCTTTGGGGGCTGCAAGAGCCGGCGACGCTTTTCCGGTTGCCTGGACGAGCTCAACCACGTCTGGTTCCGGATTTCCTCCAGCAGAAACGGGGGCTACTTCATTCTCAACGAAGGCACGCTCTTGAACAGGTTCCCCCAACTGCACCAGAACCTGCACAGGTTGGGAATGGCTGTGAACTGTTTGAAGTTTCTGGAAGCTGCCCACATCGGGCACGGGGATGCCGAGCGGGTCTTTGACGTTTTTTACCGGACCCTGCTCCTCCTGGACCAGGAGGACCGCGTGCCAGCTCAGCTGCCGCTTCTGTTCAGGGCCAGGCTGGCCTGTGAATACGGCTACCGGCCTGATTTTTCACGCTGCATCGCCTGCGGGAGACTCCTGGAGGACTCAGAGACCGTGTTTTTTCAGGGCCATGACGGCAGGGTCCTCTGCCGAAGCTGCTCCAGGCAAGGGGACGAGGGTCAGCCGCTGACCTTTGACGCCTCCCGATATCTGCAGAATCTTTTGAACGCCGGACCTGAAGCCTGGCTGCAAACACCGGAACCCCTGGAGTGGACATCTGAGATGTGGGGTGTTCTGGATTCCTTTGTTCAGACCCATATGGGGCTGAGCTGGGAGCAGGGGCGCTTCAGGTGAAGCTCGGTCTTCAGCCGTTGTCCAGAGACTGCAGCTGAAGCAAGGATTGAACTGGACGTCTCGCTGGTTCAGCGAGAGGGGAAAACTCTCTGAACTTTCCTGGAGAGCGTATGCACTTTCAAGATGTCATTTTGACCCTGCAGGACTTTTGGGCCAAGTACGGGTGTGTGCTCCATCAGCCCTTTGATCTCGAGGTCGGGGCAGGCACTTTTCATCCGGCCACAGCCCTGCGGGTCATCGGTCCAGAACCCTGGAACACGGCCTATGTCCAACCCTCACGGCGGCCCACTGACGGGCGCTATGGGGAGAACCCCAACCGACTGCAGCACTACTACCAGTACCAGGTCATTCTCAAGCCGGCCCCGGAGGACGCTCAGGACGTCTTTCTGGACAGCCTGTACGCTTTGGGGATCAATCCTGCAGAACACGACATCCGGTTCGTCGAGGACGACTGGGAGTCCCCGACCCTTGGAGCCTGGGGACTGGGTTGGGAGATCTGGCTTGATGGCATGGAGATCACCCAGTTCACCTATTTCCAGCAGGTTGGGGGGATCGATCTCGATCCAGTCAGCCTGGAGCTGACCTATGGCCTGGAACGGATCTGCATGTACCTCCAGGGCAGGGAATCAGTCTATGATCTGGCCTGGAACGAACACTGCACCTACGGGGACATCCACCATCAGAACGAAGTCGAGCACTCCACCTACAACTTTGAGCTGAGCACCCCGGAGATGCTTTTCGCCTTTTTCGACTCCTGTGAGGCCGAGTGCGGAAAGCTCTGCGCCCACTCCATGCCCTGGCCCGCGTATGATTTTTGCCTGAAGTGCTCGCACCTCTTCAATCTTCTGGAAGCCCGCGGGGCGATTTCGATCACCGAACGCACAGGCTACATCGCCAGGGTCCGTCACCTGGCATCGTCAGTGGCCAGGCTGTATGCCAGTCAGCGCGAAGAGATGGGGTATCCCATGCTGGAGCGGGCGTGACAGGGCAGAAGACAGATGACAGATGACAGATGACAGAAAAGAGGTCACAGAAGGGATCAGGAGCAGAGTTCAACTTTGCCCTGCCAGCTTTTGTCCGGGGGAGTTTCAAACCTGGAGGTCGGAATGCATTCATTACCCAGACGCCAGAACCTGAGAGTGAAACAGGGCGTGCACGGTGACAGGGGCCAGTTGAACAGGACCTTTCACGGCCTGCGAACACGCACGATGGGGGCTGGATGGCCGCTTTGCCTGGCCCTGGCAGTTTTGGCCATTGGCCTGGTCATGGGCACAAGCGCTCAGGCCAAGACCTTTCAGTTCACCTACAGCAGCTTTTTTCCGCCCAGCCACATTCAGAGCCAGCTTGCCGAAGCCTGGTGCCAGGAGGTCACTGCGCGGACTGACGGCCAGGTCAAGGTCTACTTCTACCCTGGCCAGACCCTGACCAAGGCCGCCCAATGCTACGACGGCGTGGTCACCGGACGGTCCGATATCGGGATGTCCTGTCTGCTCTACACCAGGGGGCGCTTTCCGCTCATGGATTTCATCAATCTGCCCTTTGGCAATCCCAGCGGGGCCTTTGCCACAGCGCTGATCAACGAGGTCTACGATTCCTTCGAGCCCAAGGAGCTCTCCGACGTCAAGGTCCTCTATCTTCACGCCCACGGACCGGGCTTCATCCACACCAAGGATCAGCCGGTGCGCACTCTGGAGGATCTGAAAGGCTTGAAGATCAGGTGTCCAGGTTCGGTTGCCGAGACCATCAGCTCCCTGGGAGCCACTCCGGTGACCATGCCCATGCCCGAGGTCTACCAGGCCCTGCAGAAAGGGGTGGTCGAGGGAGCGGTCTACCCCATGGAGACCAACCAGGGCTGGAAAATGGGGGAGGTCATCGATTATTCGGCGGCCAACTATGCGACAGCCTACTCAGTGGGTTTTTTCGTGGTCATGAACAAGGACAAGTGGAACAGGCTGCCTGCCGATCTTCAGGCGAGCATCGAAAAGATCAATGCGGAATGGGCCATCAAGCACGGCCAGGCCTGGGATGACAGCGATTTTCAGGGGATCCGCTCCTCCTTGTCTGAAGGCAACAGCGTCCTTGGACTGGACGAGGACGAGCAGGACAGATGGGTCAAAGCCGTTCAGCCCGTCTCTGAGGCCTACGTTGACAAAGCCCAATCCAAAGGGTTGCCGGGTCAGGAGGTCCTGTCATTCTTGAAGGAGCAGCTCAACGACTATCATCAGGGCGAGTTCCGGAGCCCGTATTTTCAGTCCTCGATGGAATGATGTTTCACAAGGCGATCCTCCTGGCGGCTGATGTTCTGCAGCGTCTTGCCGGCATCCTCCTGGTGGGCATGATGCTCCTGACCTGTCTAGACGTAGTGGGGAACATGTTCGGCCATCCCATTTTGGGGACCGAGGAACTGGTCAGCCTGATGGCGGCCATGCTCCTGGCTTTTGTCCTGCCGTCGGCTCATCTGAAGAAAGCCCATATCGGCATCGATCTTTTGTACGCCAGGCTCACCAGGAGGCAGAGAAAGATCAATGACCTCTTCATCGGGTCTTTGAGCTTTTTCTTTTTTGTCCTCGCGGCCTGGCAGTGTTTCACCTATGCGGGCGAGTTGAAGGTCACCGGCGAAGTCTCCAGTACTCTGGAGCTGCCTCTGTACTATGTGCTGTACGCCATTGCCATGGCCTGCTTCATCCTGGCCATGGCCATTCTGACGGAGTGTCTGTCCTTGGCCAGAAGAGACCGGCATGATTGATTTTGTTCAGGTGGGGATCATCGGGATCGTTGTCCTGGTGGCCTTTTTTTTTACCCGGATCGCTGTGGCCTATGCCCTGGCCATTGTCGGGGTCGTCGGGTATGCGGTCCTGACTGGGGTCGATTCGGCTCTGACCCTGCTCTCCAGGGATATCTTCAGTGTCTTTTCCTCCTATGGCCTGGCCCTGGTGCCCCTGTTCGTGTTCATGGGCTATATCGCCTATTACGCCGGGGTGAGCAAGCGCCTCTATGACATGGCCTACAAGGTCAGCGGACGGGTCCGGGGGGGACTGGCCATGGCCACCATCGGGGCCTGCACCGCCTTTGGCGCCGTCAGCGGTTCGACAACGGCCACGGCGGCGACCATCGGCTCCATCGCCATGCCGGAGATGAAGAGGTACCAGTACGGAAACCGGCTGGCCGCAGGTGCTGTCGCAGCCGGCTCCGGTCTTGGCATCCTGATGCCCCCGAGTGTGATCCTGATCATCTACGGCATACTGACGCAGATTTCCATCGGCAAGCTCTTTCTGGCCGGGATCATTCCGGCATTCTTCATAGCCCTGCTCTTTATCCTGACCATCCTGATCTACTGCTCCTTCTTTCCTGAGCAGGGGGCCAAAGGCGAGCGATTTGTGCTTCGGGAAACCGTGCTGGCCCTGTTTGAAATCTGGGAAACCCTGTTCGTCTTCCTGCTCGTCATGGGGGGGATGTTCTTCGGGTTCTTCACTCCGACCAAGGCCGGGGCTGTGGGCTCTTTCCTCCTTCTGGCCATTGTCCTGGTGCAGCGCAAGCTGCAGTGGGCGACCTTCGTCAGGGCGGTGAACGACACCCTCAACGTCTCCTGCATGGTGATCATGCTCGTCACCGGCGCGACCATCTTCGGACATTTCCTGGCCCTGTCCAGGATCTCCATGGAGCTGGCCAATATGGTGGCCGGTCTGGATTGGCCGGCCTGGGCCATCATGGCCGTGATCTGCACCATCTACCTCTGCGCCGGATGTTTCATCGACGCCCTGGCCCTGATCACCCTGACCATACCGATCTTTTACCCGATCGTGATCAACCTGGGGTACGACCCCATCTGGTTCGGGGTCATCATCGTCCTCATCACTCAGATGGGGATCATCACCCCTCCTGTGGGGGTCAATTCATACATTGTCAAAGGCATAGCCCCGTACGTGTCTCTTCAGGACGTCTTCATCGGGGTGCTGCCTTTTCTGGCGGCACTGATTCTGGGCACAGGGGTGCTGATCGCCTTTCCCCAGATCGTGACCTGTCTGCCGATGCTCATTGATTAGGCGAAATTCTGGCCTGTCATGGCCTGAACAACGATCATGACATGATTTCATCCCGGTGATCGCCAGGGGTGAAATCGAGCTCAAGCCCAAGGGATGGACACTATGGCTCGATGTGTTTTGGAGATTGGTTTTGAAGAGATGCCGGCCCGTTTTCTCGCCGGACTGGAAGACAGCCTGCAGGAGCTCTTCATCCAGGAACTGACAGACATGCAGATCGGCTTTGACCTGGTCGAGGTCGCTTCCACTCCCAGGCGCCTGGTGGCTCATGTCCCGGACATCAATGCTGTTCAGGACAGGACAGAGGAGCTGGTGACCGGACCGCCAAAGCGGATTGCCTATGATCAACAGGGAGAGCTGACCAAGGCCGGCCAGGGGTTTGTCAAGAACCAGGGGGTCGATCCAGCTGAGATTTTCATCCAGGAGACGCCCAAGGGCGAGTACCTGGCTGTGCACAAGAAAGGTGGCGGAGCCGCAACTCAGGCCCTGCTGCCTGATATCTTCGAGCGGATCATCGGCCGCCTGCCCATGCCCAAGAAGATGCGCTGGGAGAAGACCGGTTTTGCCTTTGGGCGGCCCATTCGCTGGATACTGGCCCTGCTCGACTCGTCTCTGATTCAGGTCCAATGCAGCTCGTTGTCCGCCGATCGAATCACCAGAGGACATCGTGTTCTCGGCCCCGGCCCCTGGAAGGTTCCGAGTGCTGCAGACTACTTCGACATCCTCAAGCACAAGGGCCAGGTGGTTCTGGACGTCAAGGACCGCATTCAGGCCATCCAGCAGGAGGGGGACAAACTGGCCAGGCAGCAGGGCGGGACCGTTGTCTGGACCGAAAACCTCCTCAATGAGGTGGCCAACCTGGTCGAGTCTCCCCGCCCTGTTCTGGGCTCCATCGACAGGGACTACCTGCAGCTGCCCCGGGAAGTCCTGCTCACGAGCATGGAGAGCCACCAGAAGAGCTTCGGGGTTGAAGATGCCAACGGAAACCTGCTGCCCTTCTTCCTGTGCACCCTGAACCTGGAGCCGGATGACCTGGATCTGGTCCAAAAGGGCTGGGAGCGGGTCCTCAAAGCCAGACTCGAGGATGCGGTCTTTTTCTGGACTGCAGACTCCAGGGCCTCATTCGATCAATGGTGCCAGGAGCTGGAGAAGGTGGTCTTCCTGGGGCCCCTTGGAAGCATGGGGGACAAGTCCAGGCGGATGGTCCAGCTTGGCAGGTACCTGGCAGCAAAGGTCCAGCCGGATCTGGAGGACATTCTGGTCAGAGGGGCGGAGCTGGCCAAGGCTGACCTGGTCTCGGAAATGGTTGGCGAGTTCGGGGATCTGCAGGGGGTCATGGGCAGCATCTACGCCAGGCAGAAAGGGGAAAAAGAGGCTGTGGCCCAGGCCATCGTCGAGCACTATCTGCCCACCGGGGCGGAAAGCCGGGTGCCTGAATCTAAAGCGGGGGCCCTGCTGGCTGTTGCCGACAAGGTGGATGTGCTGACTGGATGCTTCGGATTGGACATGATCCCCACAGGCGCCCAGGACCCCTACGCCCTTCGGCGCCAGGCCCTGGGAGTGATCAGGATCATTCTGGAGCACGGGCTTCGGATATCCCTGCTCGAGCTTCTGGAACAGTCCCGATCTCACTACGGTCAGATCGACTGGAAGCTCGATGCCAGAGCGTCGCTTGAGCATCTGGAGGAGTTCTTCAGCCACCGCCTCAAGGCCTATTTTGCCGGATCAGGGTTCTCGACCCTCATTGTCGACTCTGCGATTGGTGCGGGCATTGACGACATCTGGTCCCTGGCCCAGCGTCTCAGGGCCCTGGACCGGTTCAGCCGCAAGAGCGATTTTGAGGCCTCAGTTTTGACCTTCAAGAGGGTGGACAACATCATCAAGAAGCAGGGCGGGCAGGCAGGTCAGCCTTTGACCGGGTCCTATGTCCAGGACCGGCTCGTCGACCAGCAGGAGAGAGAGCTGGCAGCCAAGATCGAGGAGCTTGAACCCCGTTGGAAGCAGATGTGGCAGAGCGAACACTTTGACGAGCTCTTTGGCCTGCTGGGCGAGCTGCGGCCCTCAGTGGACAGCTTTTTTGATCATGTCATGGTCATGTGCGACGACGCCGAGCTGAGGTTGAACCGCTTGAACCTGCTCATGGCCCTGGTCAACCGGCTCTCCCTGCTGGCAGACTTCAGTGCGCTCCAGATCTGAGGCTGTGGAGAAGGCCACCGAGGCTGAGGCACAACGGGCTCAGCCTGTTCGACCAACCAAAGAGGCGGGTCAAGGGGAAAAAAGACTTGACAATGCAATCGAGCTTCAAATAACTTCTTTGGTTTAGTTTTCCTTTGATGCAATGAGACCAGGACAATCCATCAGGATTTTTTGAGGAGGTTGTGTTTTGGCTAACACGAAACAGGCATTGAAGCGCCATCGTCAGAGTTTAAAGGCCCGGACCAGGAACCGGATCGTCAAGAGCCATGTCAAGAATGCGGTCAAAGATGTTCATTCGGCCATTGATGCCAAGGACAGGGACCAGGCCCAGCTGGCCCTGAAGAAAGCCAACGCCGTGCTGGACAAGGCAGCCTCAAAAGGGGTCATCCACTGGCGCAAGGCCTCCAGGCGCATCTCAAGATTGAACAGGGCCCTGAATCAGATGCAGTGAGCGGATGTCATCCGGACGACCGGATGACATCCGGTATCCGGAGTTTGTCGTCAAAGACCCCGCCACCTCAGGTGGCGGGGTCTTTGCGTTGGGTGTTCTGGTGATGAGCGGTCACTGCAGCGACAGCTCGCGTTGCCAACTCTTACTGCGCTGGCGCGGAAACGTTCACAAACCGGACTTGATGATCATGTCCGTGATCGGTCCCCTGGATTTGTCCCCTTTGAGGACCATATGGGCGTAGTTTTTCAGCCCTTTGAATTTCTTGACCACCCAGTTCAGGCCATTGTTGCTTTCATTGAGATAGGGGTTGTCCACCTGCCGCGTGTCCCCGAGACAGAAGCATTTGACGCCATCCCCCATTCTGGTCAGCAGGGCTCTGGTCTCCGAACGGGAGAGATTCTGCATCTCATCGATGATGACCACCGCATTCTCAATGTTCATCCCCCGGATATAGGCCATGGGGAGGATTTCAAAACGATGGGGGTTGAGCTTCATGGAGTTGTTCTTGGGGTCGTCAAAGATGCGGTTGGCCGGTCTGCGCTCATGGAGCTTGATGAGCAGGTCCTGGATGTATCGGACATAGGGGGCCATCTTGTCTTCCATGTCCCCGGGCAGAAAACCCATTCGCCTGCCAATCTCGATCACGGGCTTGACCAGGAAGATTTTGCGATAGGGATTGGTTTTGTTCTCCAGCGTCAGATACAGGGCGGCGGCCAGGGCCAGGAACGTCTTGCCGTACCCTGCCTCCGACTGGATCGTGACCAGATCGATGGCCTCGTGGAGCATGAGTTCCAGAGCCAGGTTCTGGTAGACGTTTCGCGGCCTGATATTCCAGATGGCGTGCTGATGGTTGATGGCCCGGCTGCCTTCAGGACCGAAGAAGAGGGGCGTTCCGTTTTCCCATCGGAAGCTGTTGGGGACAGGGTCGTCGGAATCATGGACAAACCCGGTGTAGGACTGGGATTCGCTCTGGAACGGGTTCGAATCCCGGTAGTGCTCGGAGACGATGTTGTGCAGTCTGGCCTTGATCTGCATGAGCCGATCGTTGGTGACCAGGATGGGTTCTGGAATGTTGCAGTGCAGGACCTCTTCCAGGATGCGGTCGTCATTGGACGTCTGCAGTTCGTGAGGCGTCTGGACCGGTTTGAGCAGGACAATGGAGGTGTCCTCCTGGATCATGGTCAGGATCTGGGCCACAATATGGGCCACACGCTGATTCTTTTTCAGGGTGTCCAGTTCTTCCAGGACGGTGTAGGGCAGGATGATCTGGTTTTCGTTTCCGTTTCTCAGGGTGCTCAAGCTCTGCGGGTTCTCGATGAGCACGTTGGTGTCCAGGATGAAGTTCTTTTTTGCTGACATGGTCCTCCAATCTCTTTAGCGGTCCAGGTCGCTCTGACACTGGATACAGTGAACAGCATCGGGAATGGCCATCAGCCTGCGCAGGCCGATCTGCTCTCCGCAGATCCTGCAGATGCCGAAAGAGCCTGTGTCCAGCATGTCCAGGGCGTTTTCAAGGGCCTCGATTTTTTTCAGGTTCCGGGAGTAGCGTTGCAGGTAGGCTGCTTCTGCGGATTCGTTGTGGGCCCGATCCATCATGTCGGGAAGGGATTTGTCCGCTCCGTCGAGGAAGAGCTTCACGGATTCGTTTTCGGTCTTCAAATCCGTCAGCTGCTGGGACAGGCGATGCTTGAAGTCCACATTCAGTGCGGTCATGCGCTTCTCCTTTGTTCAGCCGGAATTGCAAAGGTTTGGACCTTGAACTGGATCGTCACTGTTTCCTTGTATCCCGACATTGTTACGATTGTCTGCACTGAATGTGACATTTCTGTTACGGGTCAAAGGAGCCTTTGTTTTTCCCGGGTTTGCCAGGGAAGAGGGTGTTTCTGGAAAGATCTGTCTGCTCCTGCGGGGTGAGCCTCAAGAGCTCCAGGGTGACCGTGGACATGAAGAAAGTTTCCCGGGCAACACGCTTCAGCCCGGCATGGGGACTGAGGACCCCTTTGAGCCCACCCGCCTTCATGTAGCTTCTGAAGTTGGCGAAATGACGGGATCCGGCCAGTCGTTCCACCGCCATGATCAGAAAAAAGGCTGAAAAGTCCAGCACCCGTCGCGGTCTGCAGAAATCGACGACGATCAGGGCGCCGAGGCTGCTGAGCAGTCCCTGGGCCTGGCTGAGGATCTGCCGTTGCTGGTCAGGGCTCTTCTCATGCAGGGCAAAGGAGAGGATCACGCCATCGCAGGCCTGGGGCTGGAACGGTGGCCGGGCCGCATCCCCGCGGACGTACCCTCTGTCCTGGCTTTTGGTGGCGGCCTTGCGGAGCATGGCTGGAGACATGTCGACCCCGAAGGCCTGAATTCCCATTCCTTTAAGCATTTCGCACTGAACCCCGGTCCCGCAGCACAGGTCGATGACCCGTGTCAGTCCCGTTTCCTGGATCAGAGCAGCAGTCCTGGCTCGAATCCGGTTCAGGAAGGGGTCGAGGAGGGGGTCGTACACAGGGGCGATGGCCCGGTACTCGTCATGTTCAAGGGTCATATGCCGGGACAGAAGGTCCTGAGGGCGGCGGTGAACGCTGTGCGGCCGGTGTAGTGAATGGCTTCCAGCCCCCGGCTCCTGGCTCTGTCCACGTTGCCTGATGAATCGTCGACGAACAGGGCCTCCTCCGGAGCGCTCCCCAGCCAGGACACGACCCGGCTGAAGAGCTCCGGGTCCCGCTTGCTCTGCCCGATCTCGAAGCTGTTGAAGACCTGGTCAAAGAGGGGAAAGAACGCCTGGCGTTCATTCAGCATCTTCAGCCAGTTGACCTGGTCGCTCAGCAGGGCGCTGCGTGTTCCCTGACGTCGCAGCTGTGCGACCAGCTCGAGCATCCAGGGGCGAAGTGTGAAGTGGTCCAGGATGGTCTCCTGGAAATGGCCGTCAGAACCGGCCAGTCCGGCATGTGTCCGCATGGCCTGCCAGAAAACCTCTTCCGTCGTCCTGCCGAGGACGTAGCCGGTCTGAAAGACCTGCTCGACCCCGGTGTGCACCACCTGGTCCGGATCAAGGCCCTGCTCCGCGCCCAGGGCCCGAAGGCCATTGACAAAGCCCTCTTCGGCAAGCACCCCTCCGAAATCGAACAGAATCCACTGCACGCTGCAGGTCATGAACGTAACTCCCGGTCTGGCTGAGGGCTGAGCAGGGTGAGGATGCGGTTTTCCAGATCAGGCCTTGACAGTCCTGTCCTGATGGGGATTCGCTCCCTGTTGACATAGATGCTGATGCTCTTCCTGGTGTCCAGCCCCCTGGCCTGGTCAGACTCAGGAGAGAGGATCTCCAGGCAGACCGAGTCCGGATGGGCGGCAGCGACCTCCCGGGCCACTTCCAGGGCCCGATCGCAGCTGGCTCAGGTGAATCCCGAGTGGGACCTGCGGATGACCGTGAGGGTGACCGGAACGTTTGTCATGAAGTCCCCTCCAGGGTCGGATCGGATTTGATGACCTCAGCCCGATGCAGAATGGCCTTTTTGTCCCTGGAGGTCAAACGGTCCCAGGCCTTGAGGATCAGGCCCATTCTGGGAATGCGCTGGAGGCGCTTCAGATGTCTGGAGATGAAATCCCAGTACAGGGCGTTGAAGGGGCAGCCATCGACTCCAGCCCTGGATTTGGGGTCAAAGCGGCACTGGGTGCAGTAGTCGCTCATTTTTGAGATGTAATTGGCCGAAGCGGCATAGGGTTTGGAAGCCAGGAGCCCGCCGTCGGCGAACTGGCTCATCCCTCTGGTGTTGGGCATCTCCACCCACTGCAGGGCGTCGATGTAGATGCCGAGGTACCAGGCGTCGACCTGGTCCGGATGGACCCCGGCCAGCATGGCAAAGTTCCCGGTGACCATGAGACGCTGAATGTGATGAGCGTAGGCTCTGTCCAGGGACTGACCGATGCACTCCTGCAGGCAGCGCATCCGGGTCTGGCCTGTCCAGTAGAAGTCCGGCAGATCGGCCTGATGGTCGAAGAAGTTCAGGGACTCGTATCCGGGCATTTCGGCCCAGTAGATGCCGCGGATGAATTCTCTCCAGCCCATGATCTGGCGGATGAAGCCTTCGACGTTGTTCAGCCCGACCCGGCCTGGAGAGGCATCCCAGGCCTGCAGGACGGCCTGGATGACCTCCATGGGCTTGAGCATCTTCGTGTTCAGGGCAAAGGAGAGTCTGGAGTGGAAGAGGCTCCAGCTGCTGACGGCCATGGCGTCTTCAAAGCTCCCGAAGTTCGGCAGGATCTCCGAGACGAAGCGGTTGAGGAGCTCCCTGCCCTGGGAGGGCGTCACCGGCCAGATGAAATGGTTCGGGTCCACGGTGCCCATGGTCCTGACCCCGACTCGGCTGAGCATGGACACGATGTCGGAGACGTCGTTGTCAAAGACCGCCTGCTCGGGAAGCTCGACTGATCCGTCATAGGGGCGGCGGTTTTCGTGGTCGAAGTTCCATTTCCCCCCAACAGGCCTGCCGCCTGACATCAGGATGGAGTGCCGGGCCCGCATGGACCGGTAGAACGACTCCATGCGGTACTGCTTTTTGGCGGCAAAAAAGGCTTTGACCTCGTCCCTGGTGGTCAGGAAGTGCTCTGTGTCCGAAACTGACCAGGGGATGTCCAGAGACCGGCCAAGCTCTGCGAGTTCCTGGTCAAGGTGATAGTCGTCCGGGAGGAGGTACTCGAATCGAGTGGCCGACTGGCTGGCGGCCAATTGCTGCATGTTGGCCGAAAAGGTCTGCAGATTGTCCCTGTCGTCGAGGGTGATGTAGACCACGCGGTGCCCCCCGTTTTCCAGGGAGCGGGCAAAGGCCCGCATGGCCGCAAAAAAACCGGCGATTTTCTGGATGTGCTGGACCACCCGGTCGGTTTCCTGGAGGACCTCCATGAACACATAGATCACCCCGGGATCCACCTCCTGAAACCAGGAATGGGCAGGATTGAGCTGATCTCCGAGAACGAGACGCAAGGTTGGCATGGGCGTTCACTCCAGGGGAAGGGGGTCGAAGGTCAATGAGCACAGATCGTTCATCTGTTCCCGGCACGGCGGAAGACCGTGCCGGGCTGATGCGTTGACAAGGACAATCCGCGTCTCTATCCTGGGACAGGAGAATGTCAGGACCATGATGGAGCTGCCGGAGCGCGTTGAACTGATTGAAGTCGGTCCCAGGGACGGCTTTCAGTTCGAAAAAACATTCATTCCCACCCGGGTCAAGCAGGAGATCGTCACCTGCCTGGCCAAGGCAGGGCTTGGGGAGATCCAGGTTGCCTCATTCGTCCATCCCGGCAAGGTTCCTCAGATGGCTGATGCTGAGGATCTTCTCCTCTCCCTCCCAGAAAGTCAAAGCACTGTCTACACCGCCCTGGTCCTCAATTCCAGAGGTCTCGACCGGGCTTTGTCATCGGGGTTGAGCAGGGTCGAGATCTCTGTCTCGGTCAGCGACACCCATTCCAGAAAGAACGCCGGAACATCCAGAGACAATGCCCTGGAACAGGGCGTGAAGATGGTCGAGCGGGCCAGGGCCGCCGGACTGACCGTGCGCGGCAGCCTGCAGTGCGCCTTCGGCTGCGTGTATGAAGGCCGGGTCCCCGAGAGCACGGTCGTTGAGAGCACGGCCCGCCTGATCGGTGCAGGGGCGAACTGGCTGGCCCTGTCGGACACCAACGGCATGGCCGATCCTCTTCTGGTCGCTGGGCTGGTTTCCAGAGTCCGTCCGCATCTCAGCCTGAGCCAGCTGATTCTTCACCTCCACGATACCAGGGGGCTTGGGCTGGTCAACCTGATGGCCGGCCTGCAGTCCGGGGTGACCAGGTTCGACACGGCTCTTGGAGGCATGGGCGGATGCCCGTTCGCCCCCGGGGCTGCCGGGAACATTGCCACCGAAGACACCCTCTATCTGCTGCAGCGGTTGAACATCGCCACCGGGGTTCGCCTTCCAGACGTCGTGACCTGCACTGAGCGGATGGAGAGCTTTCTGGGCAAGACGCTTCCCGCCATGATCAGGGCGAGGCATCTCGGTCCCGCCTTGGGGACCTCTGACAGGGGATCTGTCTTCACCCCTCCGGAGGGCAGTGGGCGGGCGTGAGCGTGTAACCACCCGCTCGATGACTCACTCAAGCCTACAGGGATCACAGGGTGAACTGCGCGGCGAAGAAGAGATGCTCGAACCCTTGGCTGCCGTAAGGCGGTGTGATCGGGCTCTTGACCATCGCCATGGGCGGGGCCAGCCGGCAGGGCGATTGTCCGGCAGGATAAGCGCCCTGCCGCTCCCAGCCCTGTGTTCACGGTGCGCTCTGTGGTGGACCTTCTTGCTCTTCCCCCTCCGTTTCAGCTGAGTGCCGAGCTCAGGACAGCAACCCGTGCTTCTGCAGTTTCTGGTAGAACGCTCTCCGGCTCAGACCGAGCATGTTCATGGCCTGGGTGCGAGTCGCGCATCTGTCCATGACCACCTGGAGCAGGTCCCTTTCAAAGGCGTTCATGACCTCTTTGTACAAGGATGGCTGAGCTGACGGCCTCAAGTTCCGGGCATGCATCGGGAGTTTGCTCTGCAGGGACGCCTGGGTCTGTGAGAGGAGCAGATAATGGGGCAGGTCCCCGGGGGTGATGGTGGCCGTGTCCGCCATGTTCACGGCATATTCGACCACGCTTCTGAGCTCCCGGACGTTGCCGGGCCAGTCGTGCCTGGAGAGAATGTCCACAGCCTTCTGGCTGAATCGTGTTGCCTTGTTGTAGTGGCGGCAAAAGATCTCCAGGAGGTGGGCCACCAGCAGCCTGAGGTCGTCACCCCTCTCCCGCAGTGGCGGAAGGCGGACGATCATGGTGTTCAGCCGGTAATAGAGGTCTTCCCGAAACCGGCCGTCAAGGACCATTGCTTCGAGATTCTTGTTCGTTGCACTCAAGAGACGAATGTCTGCCGGAATGTGCTTTTCCCCGCCCACCCTGCGAAAGCTCTTCTCTTCAAGGACACGCAGGATTTTGGCCTGGGTGTTCAACTCCAGGTCCCCGATTTCGTCAAAGAACAATGTTCCCTGATGGGCCTGGTCAAAAAGACCCTTTTTCCCCTGTCTCCTGGCCCCGGTGAAGGTCCCGGATTCGTAGCCGAACAACTCGGATTCGATGAGCGTATTTGGAATTGCGGCGCAGTTGATGGGGACGAACTCATGGCGGCGCCTCGAGCTCGATTCATGGATGGCCCTGACGAGCAACTCCTTGCCCACGCCGCTCTCCCCGACGATCAAGGCCGGAAAATCTCCCATGCTGGCCTTGTAGGCCAGAAAAAGGGCCTGCTTGAAGCTTCGATCCTCGCCGATCAAGCGTGTGAAGGGGGCGGGAAGCCCTGTATTGAGCGCATGTCTGGAATCGAGATAGGCCTGGACAGAGGTCCTGGAGGACTGGCCCCAGAACGGGTGATCCTGGGGCGCGTAGACCGTCAAGGCCCCTTTGACCTGATCCTGGTCGGGAAGCAGGTAGACATTGTCGGCCATGCCCTCAAGGGCTGGTTGGGACCTCTCTCTTGGGGTGTGCGACGTCCCGTTTCCCAGGGCCCTTTCGGTCGGAGAGCCCGGCAGGAGGGAGGAGAGTTTCTGGAGGAGCAGTTTTTCCAGTGGAATGCCGGACAAGTTCGAAAAAGAGGTGTTGGCAAAAATAACGGTGGTGTCCTGGAGGGTGACGACCACACCTTCCCGGAGGCCCTTGAGGACATGCTGAACGCGTTCGTTCAGCCCGAGTTCCTGCAGCACCCTGGCGGGATCGTTGTGTCCCTGCATCCGGTCCCCTTTTGAGAAGGAGGTGATGGTCATGTTCACGAGGGCCCAGTCATTCTGCTCTCTCAGCCAGCCCATCGCATGATCTGTGCAGAAAAGTATACACGAGTTGGACGGTCATAATCAAGCCTGCAGGGCTCTCCCCTGGTTTCAAAGGTCTGGCATGTTCATTGCTCAGTGACCACTGTTTTGAAAACACCTTTCAGGCCCGTGGAGAGGGATTGCTGGCAAGGATGGTTCTGCGGGTCAGGGAACACGGTTTCAAACTGTTCATGTGGAGTCGTGCAGGGAGGTGGAGTGAAATGGCTCAGCGCTTTGATGTCGGGACGACCAGAATCGGGGATATTGTCGACTCCAATGCCAGGGTGCTGCAGGACCACTATTTTGTTGAAGAATTTCCGACAACGGCCAGCGGCAAGATTCAGAAGTACAGGCTCCGGGAACAGGCGGCCGAGGATCTCGCCTGATCACCCATGTGTATCAAAAAGGAAACAAAATCTTTTTTTGTGCACAAAGGGAAACAAAGTCATTGGTCAGGGTCTGGCAGGTCAGACTGAAGGGCATGTCGTGGAAGCGCACATTGAAGTGATTGAAATCGGACCCCGAAAGGGGGTTCAGTATCATCCGCGGACCATCCCGGCCTCGAAAAAGGTCAAGCTGGTTCGAATGCTCTTTGATGCCGGCTTTGACCGGATCGAGGTGACGTCTTTTGTGCACCCCAAGGTCGTACCCCAGATGAAGGACGCCATTGAAGTCATGCAGGGCATTCAGGATGTGCATCGAAGGCCTGAAAGAGAGACAGCCAGCCAGGTGCTCGTTCCCAATGAGACTGGATGCCGTGAGGCCATCGCCTCCAGAGCGGATGAGATCGTGGTCTGGATCTTTCTCACGGACGAGCTCAATCAGATCACCCACAATCGCAGCAGGGCCGAAACGCTGAAAGAGATCAACACGATCATTGGGATAGCCCAGACGAATCGGATCCCTGTCAGTGCCTATATTGGCGGTGCTTTCGGCTATCCTGGCATGGACTCGCTCCACTACGATGACGTCAAGGGCATGGTCGACAAGCTCCTGCACCTGGGAATCCGTCAGGTCTGCCTCAACGACGAGTTCTGCATTGCCAACCCGCGGATGATGCAGGACTACTTCAGGACGTATCTTCGGGACATCGATCGGTCCAGGCTGGCCGTCCACTTCCATGACAATCTGGGACTGGGCCTGGCCAATGCCTTTGCCGCCTACGAAGAAGGAGTGCGGACCTTCAAGACCAGCCTCGGCGGGGCGGGCATCCACTCCGACCTCAAGCTGGCATCAAAGGGGAAGGCCTTCAACCAGACGCAATCGCCGAACATCCCCACGGAGGATTTAGTGTATGTGTTCGAAAAAATGGGTGTCTCAACTGGAATCGATGTTGACCGCCTCATCGAATGCGGCCGCACGATGGAGGACATTCTGGAATCAAGACAGGCTAGCCGGGTTCTGGCCAGAGGGCTTTCACAGAGGACCCTGAAGCAGGCGGCCAGATTGACTGAGATCGCCTGAGGATTCGTCTGCACCATGCACGGTCAGGCACGGTGCGGGCCCTGGGCCGCTCTGTGTGTCGTGGTCCTCTGGGCTTGTCTCCAGGTGCCGTGAACACGGCCCGAGCTGTCACGATGTGGAGTCTTTTCAAGGAGGGCGTATGGAGTTTGATTTGAGCAAAGAACAGGAAATGATCCGCAAGGAAGTCCGCAAGTTCGCCAGAAGCGAAATCGCTCCTGTGGCGCTTGATCTGGACGAGAAAGAGGAGTTCTCCCCGGAATTGACCCGCAAGATGGGTGAAATCGGTCTCTTCGGGATGTTTGTCTCTGAAAAGTACGATGGACAGGGCATGGACTACCTGTCCTACATCATCGCCGTGGAAGAGCTGGCCAGGGTTGATGGGTCGCAGGCCGCAACCGTGGCAGCCGGGAATTCGCTGGGGATCGGCCCCCTCTACTACTATGGCACCGAGGAGCAGAAGCAGAAATATCTGCCCCCGCTCTGCCGGGGGGAGGCCTTGTGGGGCTTTGGCCTCACCGAGCCCACAGCCGGTTCCGATGCCGGGGGGAGTCAGACCACGGCTGTGCAGGAGGGCGACGAATGGGTGATCAATGGCTCGAAGATCTTCATCACCAATGCGGCCTGCGAGATGACGCTGGGGGTCACGGTCCAGGCGGTGACCGGGACCAGGCCCAGCGGAAAACCCGAGTACACCTGCTTTATCGTTGAAAGCGGGACCCCGGGATTCAAGGCCGTGCCGATGCACAAGAAAATGATGTGGCGATCGTCAAACACCGGGGAGCTCTACTTCGACAAGGTCCGGGTCCCAAAGGAGAACATGCTCGGGCAGAAAGGGGATGGCTTCCATCAGATGCTCGAAACACTGGATGGTGGACGGCTGTCCATTGGGGCCATGGGCCTGGGAGGGGCTCAGGGGGCGTTCGACCTGGCCTTGAAGTACGCCAAAGAGCGGGAGCAGTTTGGACAACCCATCGGCAAGTTTCAGGCCGTGGCCTTCAAGCTGGCCGACAGCGCCACTGAGATCGAATGCGGGCGGAATCTGCTCTACAAGGCGTGCTGGCTGCGGAACAACAACAGGGCCTTCGCCAAAGAGGCCGCTATGGCCAAACTCTACTGCTCAGAGCTCATGGGCAGGGTCGCGGATCGATCCGTTCAGATCCACGGCGGATACGGGCTGATGAAGGAATACGATGTGGAGCGTTTCTACCGGGACCAGAAGCTCCTGGACATCGGCGAAGGGACCTCAGAGATTCAACGCCTGGTGATTTCCAGGTATATCGGGTGCTGAAAGGCGGAAGGTCGATGGTTGAGGGTGGACGGCAACAAGAAACCGTCTGTGTCAGCCCTGAACGGGACTCAGCCTGGCGTTCAACAAAGCCGTCAGATGGACAGGGTTTCACTGGCAAACATGGAGGGCAGGATGGACAACGAACTGATCACGATTCAGGAAGAGTCAGGCGTGGCCACGCTCACCCTGAACCGCCCCCAGGTCATGAACTCCTTCAACTTCGCCCTGCTCAGGGCCATGGAGAGCATCATCGCCGAGCTCCGCTTTCGAAAGGACATCCGGGTGGTCATCATCACCGGGGCAGGAGACAGGGCCTTCTGCGCCGGGGCGGACCTCAAGGAGCGGGCCACGCTGAGTCAGGTCCAGGTCCAGGAGTTCATTCACACCATCAGGAATCTCTTCACCAGCATCGAAAACCTGAACAAACCCGTCTTGGCCGCTGTCAACGGTGTGGCCCTGGGCGGGGGGACCGAACTGGCCCTGGCCTGCGACATCAGGCTGGCCGCGGAATCGGCCAGCATGGGCCTGACTGAGACCAGACTGGCCATCATCCCCGGGGCTGGTGGGACCCAGAGACTGCCCAGGCTGGTCGGCCGGAGCAAGGCCAAGGAGCTCATTTTCACCGGTCAACGGATCAGTGCCCGGGAGGCCCTGGACATCGGCCTGGTCAATCAGGTCTGTCCCGGGACCGAGCTTCTGCAGGCCTGCCGGGACATGGCGGCCCAGATCTGTGAAAGCGGCCCTTTGGCTGTTGAACAGGCCAAGTACGCCATCAACAATGGCCTGGAAAGCGACATGGCCACTGGTCTGGCCATTGAGTCCAATGCCTATTGGCTGCTCATTCCCACTGAGGATCGACTGGAAGGCCTGGCAGCGTTCAAGGAGAAGCGGAAACCGGTCTACAAGGGCCAATAGGAGAAGGTGGGGTGGCTATGGACAAAAAGGCGGAAAACCGACGTTTCTGGGTCAGTGAAGAGAAGAAGCTGGAGGCCAGGGTCCAGGAGGCCGTCAATCCTGGCGGTGACAAGGCTGTCGAGCGCCTGGCCAGGCAAGGCAAGCGTCCGGTCCGGGAGCTCATTCAAAACCTGATCGACCCAGGGTCGACTTTTTTTGAGCTGAGCCGGATTGCCGGGTTCGGCATGAACTATCCCGGAGTGGAGGATGTCCCCTGCGCCGGTGTGGTGACCGGGATCGGCAAGGTCCACGGCAACTGGACCATGGTTGTGGCCAACGACAGCCGGGTCAAGGCCGGAACCTACTTCCCGATCACCTTGAAGAAGCACATGCGGGCCCAGTTCATCGCCGAGCGATGCGGCCTGAACTGCGTCTACATCGCCGATTCCGGCGGGGCCTTTCTGCCCATGCAGGCCGATGTCTTTCCCGACGATCAGCACTTCGGGTCCATGTTCTACAACATGGCCCGGATGTCGGCCCAGGGTCTGAAGCAGATCACCCTGAGCACCGGCGGAAACACGGCCGGCGGAGCCTACATCGTGTTCATGGCCTGCCAGGCGGTGATGATCGACGCCATGGCCTACTCCTTTCTTGGGGGGCCGCCCCTGGTCAAGGCGGCCACCGGGGAGGACATCACGGCTGAAGAGCTGGGCGGGGCCAAAGTGCACACCCAGATCTCAGGGGGGGCCGACTACCTCTGCAGCTCCCAGGAGGAGGCCGTGGCCCGGGTCCGCGAAATTCTGGCCCTGGATCAGCCCAGAGGTCTGGCCGTGCACCGCTACCCGGAGAAGCCGCCCAGGGTGCCTGCGGAAAACCTGTATGAGCTCATGCCCCAGTCGGCGCAGCAGGGGATTGAGGTCCGAAGCATCCTCAAAACCATTGCCGACGACAGCGAGTTCTTCGAGTACAAGAAACGTTACGCCCATGGCCGCGGGGACAACATCGTGGCTGGAAAGATGCGGATCAAGGGCATCCCGGTGGGGGTCATCGCTTCCAATGGAGTGGGCATCATCTTTGTGGAGTCGGCCCGCAAGGCCACGGAATGGATCGTCCGCTGCTCCCAGGAGAAGATCCCTCTGCTGTTCATCCAGAACGCCCCGGGGTACATGGTCGGTTCAGAGTCTGAGCACATGGGGATCGGCAAGTACGGGGCCGACATGGTCCGGGCCGTGTCCTGCGCCCAGGTGCCCCGGGTTCAGCTGGTCATCGGACCAGATCACGGCGCCGCCAACTACGGGATGTGCGGCCGGGCCTACCGCCCCCACTTCCTGTTCGCCACCATGCGGTCCCGGACGTCGGTCATGAGCGGACGCAGCGCTGCCAGCGTGCTCCTGTCCATTGAGAAGCGCAAGCGCGAGGCTCAGGGCCAGGAGATGGGCCCGGAGGAAATTCAGGATTTCCAGAACAGGATGATCGAAAAGTACGACGGCGAGGCCCATCCCTTTCACTGCGGAGCCCGCATCCTCAATGACCGGGTGCTCAAGTTCTCGGAGATCCGGGACTGGCTGGGCATGGCCTTTGAGGTCAGCCTGCTCAGGCCCATCGGCGAACCGTCCTTCGGGAACTTCCGGTTCTGAATGTTCAGCCGTCCTCTGGCCTGGCTGGAGGTCGAGGGTTGATGGTTGGGTGAGCTCAAGGAAATCGTGAAACCAAGGACATGACAATAAGGACATGACAATCAGGAGGCAGGACCATGACCGAATACGATCTGTGGACCATCTTTCCCCGCATGCCCCGTAAGGTCACCATTGGCGACATCACCATCAGGGACGGGTTCCAGCACGAGGAAAAGTTCATCTCCACCGCGGCCAAGAAGTTCTACCTGGAGGAGCTCATCTTTGCCGGTTGCCGGAACATCGAGGTCACCAACCTGGGCAACCCTTTCTTCATGCCTCAGTTTCGGGATGCCGAGGAGCTTCTGGCCCACCTGCGCAGCGACTGGTTCCAGAAGAGGTGTGCCCGAAAAGGGGTCAACTACGACGACATCTGCCTGACCTGCATCACCATTCGGGAGCCGGCCGTGGATCGGGCCATTGAGCTCAAGGACAAAGGCATCGGACCGGACCGGCTCCTGATGATGGTCTCCACAGAGGAGGACCACCATTTTGCCAACTCCGGGACCACCCTGCCCGAATACTGGATGGAGGCGGAACGGTGCATCAAGAAGTGCAACGATGCCGGGATGAAGATGTGCGGGACGGTCTCCACCATCTGGGGCAGCCCCATCGGGGGGGCCACGGAGCTCAAGGACGCTGTGGAGTTCACCAAGCGCTGGCTGGAGATCGGGGCCCACGATGTGGAGCACGCCGACCACGACGGGAGCGCATCGGCTCCGGAGGTCTATCGCTATTACGCCATGATCCTCGATGAAATCCCTGACACCAGCGTGCACATCGCCCATTTTCATGAAACCAAGCGGGTGGCTTCGGCTTCGGTCCTGGCTGCCCTCCAGGCCGGGATCACGCATTTCGAGGCCACCATGGGCGGTCTTGGCGGTCAGCCGGCCAATTTTCTCGATGATTGTCCGGTCAAGGGCACCGGGGAGTACTACTACGAAGACCCCCGGTTTGTCGGGCTGATCTGCCTCGAAGATCTGCTGGTTCAGGTCGATGAGATGGGCATCGAGCACGGCTACGATGTTGACAGAGTCCTCTGGCTGGGCAAGAAAATGGAAAAGACCATCGGGCGCAAGCTGCGTTCCGAGGCGGTGGTCAACGGCCGGACCCTGAAGGAGGGCCATCCCCAGTTTGCCAGGCCGGGACTGGGCAAGCGCAAGGAAAAGCTGGGTGAAACGCCGGGGCAGAAGGTCCCCTCAGACTGGAAGGACCTGGCAGAGCTCCCGGAGAGGTACAGAGCCCCCTCAGCCTCCTGAGTCCTGGAGTCGGATCGTGCTGAGCGGGCCTTGACGTGCGATCTCAATCCTCGTGACGTGTCGATAGAGAGTTCGACTCGGCCAGTTTGATCAGGGAAGAAGCTCTGTCCAGTGACTTCACATGAAGGCCCTCTTCCTGAACACCGACACCTGAAAACCTGTGATTGAGTTTCATACGAGCCCAGCCAAAGACTGATACGCCTGTGAATGGATAAGACCTGTGTCAGTTTTGCCAGAGCAAAACTGAAAGGAGCCATAGATGGACAAGAACCAGAAGCCTTACATCAATGTGGACTATTTTGAGGACCTGACAGGGGATGTTGGAAAGCCGGGCAGCGCCTCGGTCCAAGAGATCGGGAACCGGGTCCGGGAGCTGCGGGAGGAAAAAAAGGTCTCTCTGGATGAGCTCGCGGACATGACCGGCTTTGAAACCGCTTTTCTGGCTGACATCGAAAGCGGCAAGGTCCAGCCTCAGCTGGGGACGGTGATGAAGCTGTCCAAGGCCCTGGACAGTGCCTTCAGCCGGATCCTGTCAGGGACCGGGGACAAGCTCTACTCCATCACCAGGAGGGATGAACGCAAGAGCGTCTCCAGGACAGCCTCGCCCAGGGGCCAGCGGAGGCTCTACTCCTACCAGAGCCTGGCACCTGAGGTGCAGGGGCGGCACATGGAGGCACTCATGGTCCAGCTGGAGGAGAACCCGGACGAGGAGACCTCGCTGCACGAAGGGGAGGAGTTCATCTTCGTCCTGGAGGGAACCGTTCTGCTCAAGCTGGGTGAAGAGCGTTTTGAGCTTGAACCCGGAGACAGTGTCTATTACCTTTCCAGCCAGCCTCATCTGGTGGCGGCCAAGGCGGGTCGGGCCACGATTCTGGCTGTCCTCTACGAGGGATGAAAACCATCTGGACCTGAACACAAGGGGGTAAGCGAGCGATGGGCAAAAAACTCTGGGAGCCCTCACCGGAGAGGGTCTCAACCACGAACATGTTCAAGTTCATGCAGAAGATGAACCGCAAGCATGGGCTTGCTCTTGAGCGGTACAGCGACCTCTACACCTGGTCGGTGGAGAACATCGCTCAGTTCTGGGCTGAGGTGTGGGAAGCGGCCGATGTCATCCATTCCGCCCCGTACGATCAGGTCGTGGACGACCCTGACAGGATGCCGGGTGCGAAGTGGTTTCAGGGGGCCAGGCTCAACTTTGCCGAGAACCTGC
The DNA here is from genome assembly GCA_964573115.1 of uncultured Desulfohalobiaceae bacterium. Classification (GTDB taxonomy): domain Bacteria; phylum Desulfobacterota; class Desulfovibrionia; order Desulfovibrionales; family Desulfothermaceae; genus CAYOID01. Next base: position 31,338 of record CAZNIP010000003.1, read on the forward strand.
TCCGGTTCAGGGACGACCATGTGGCCCTGGTCTTCAAGGGCGAAGGCCAGTCCCCCCGGAAAGTGACCTATGCAGACCTCTACGCCGAGGTGGCCCGAGTGGCCGCAGCCCTCAAGGAGCTGGGCATCCAGCCTGGTGACCGGGTCGTGGGCTACATGCCCAACATGCCCGAGACCATCGTGGCCATGCTGGCGGCGACCAGCCTGGGAGCGACCTGGTCCTCGTGCTCCCCGGACTTCGGGATCAAAGGCGTTCTGGACAGGTTCGGCCAGATCAGGCCCAAGGTCCTGTTCACGGCCGACGGCTACTTCTTCAAGGGCAAGTCCCTGGACAGCCTGGAGCGGCTGGAGAGCATCCTGGAGGAGATCCCCTCGGTGGAACAGGTCGTTGTCGTGCCCTACACCAGGATCGATCCCGACATTTCCAGGATCAAAAACGGGGTCATGTATTCCGAGTTCAAGAAGAGCGGACCGGTTCCAGAGCTCGACTTTGCCCAGCTTCCTTTTGATCACCCCCTGTACATCATGTACTCGTCTGGCACGACGGGCCTGCCCAAGTGCATGGTCCAGGGGAGCGGCGGGGTGCTCCTGCAGCACATCAAGGAGCTGATGCTCCACACGGATGTCAGCCGGGACGACACCGTTTTTTACTTCACCACCTGCGGATGGATGATGTGGAACTGGCTGACCTCGGGCCTGGCCCTGGGGGCCACCCTGATCCTCTACGACGGCAACCCCTTCCACCCTTCTCCTGGGGTGCTCTGGGAGCTGGCCGAGCAGGTGGACATGACCGTGTTCGGGACCAGCGCAGGCTATCTGGCCGCGCTCGAAGCCGCAGGGGTCAGGCCTGGCAAGGAGTTCGACCTTTCGGATCTGCGGGCAGTGCTGTCCACTGGTTCGCCCCTGTCTGAAGAGGGCTTCGAGTTTGTCTACCGGGAGATCAAGGAGGACCTCCAGCTGGCTTCGATTTCAGGGGGAACTGATCTGAACGGCTGTTTCGCCCTGGGCAACCCGATCAGCCCTGTCTACAGCGGGGAGCTGCAGTGCCGGGGCCTGGGGATGAAGGTCTTTGCCTACAATGAGCAGGGTGAGCCGGTGACCAACCAGCAGGGAGAGCTGGTCTGCACGGCAGCTTTTCCGTCCATGCCCATTTACTTCTGGGACGATCCGGACGGGCAGAAGTACCACAGGGCCTATTTCGACGTCTTCCCCGGCGTCTGGCGCCACGGCGACTTTATCGAGATCAACGACCGTGGCGGGGTGGTCATCTACGGCCGCTCCGACGCCACCCTCAATCCCGGCGGAGTGAGGATCGGCACGGCTGAGATCTACCGCCAGGTGGACCAGGTGGACGAAGTCGAGGACAGTCTGGTCATCGGCCAGCAATGGAAGAACGATGTCCGGGTCATTCTCTTTGTCAAGCTCTTTCCTGACTTTGAGCTGACTGAGGATCTGAAGTCCAAGATCAAGAAGGCCATCCGGGCCAATGCCTCCCCACGGCATGTCCCGGCCAAAATCGTCCAGATTCCGGACATCCCGTACACCTTGAACATGAAAAAGGTCGAACTGGCCGTGAAGAAGATCATTCACGGCCAGCAGGTCATGAACAGGGATTCGCTCAGGAATCCGGAATGTTTGGAGTACTATGCCTCCCTTCCGGAGCTTCAGGAGGACTGACTCAATGTCAGCCGGTGGACCGGCTGACATTGAAGACAAAGAGCCCGCGTCCTTTTCGGACGCGGGCTCTTGCGTGTCAGTCTTCCTGATTTCAAAGCAGCCGGAGGCTGCTTTGAAATCAGCAGTTGAGCTGATTGAGGAGGTTCTGCTTGATGGACTGGATGTCGCCTGAGCCGTCCAGGGCGATGTATCTGGTCTTGTCCTCTTCAGCCAGACCTTTGAAGAAATAGGCTGCCGCCAGGGTCCCGGTCTGGGTGTCGTAGTAGATGGAGTGCCGTTTGTCGATGGCTTCCTCGTCCTGGTCGTCGGATCTGGCCTTGAGCTCCCCGCCGCAGATCCGGCACTTGTCTCCGTCCGGCTTGATGGCCTCAATGTAGATGTTGTTGGGGTGGTTGTTGTCGTTGACGCACAACCGGCGGCCCATGATGCGGTTCTTGGCCGTCTGGCGGTCGAGCTCGATCTCGATCACGGCGTCGAGGCCCAGGCCTTCCTGCTGGATGGCCTCCCAGAGCTTTTTGGCCTGTTCGATGTTCCGGGGAAAGCCGTCCAGCAGCCAGCCATTGGCCCCTTTGGCCTTCAAGGTCTCCAGAACCATGGGGATGGTGATGTCGTCAGGCACGAGCTCGCCACGGTCAATGAACTCCTTGGCCTTCTTGCCCAGATCGGTGCCCTGCCCGATGTGCTCCCGGAAGATCACCCCGGATTCGATGTGAGCCACGTTGCATTTTTCTTTGACCAGAGATCCCTGGGTGCCTTTACCGCTGCCGTTGGGGCCGAAAATGAGTATGTTCATCACTCCCTCCTCTTTAAGAAAATTTTCACAAACTGATAGCCCGCAAAGCAACTGCTGTCAATGTTCATCATCATGATCTTTTTGAAAAAAGACAGCTCATGTTCGATTGTGAACGCGGTCGTTCCTCTTCAGCTCAGCCGCTGGCTGCGCTGAAGGTCGAAGGTTGAGGGTTGAAGGTGGATGGGAGACAGACAATTCGACCCTTCACATGAGGACATCCAACTCGGCCAGTTTGATCGGTGAAGAAACTTCTGCATGTTGACTTCATTTTCTTGAATCCGACACCTGAAACCTGAACACCTGTGATCAAGTTTCATACGAGCGCCCCTGGTCGACCGGCATCAGGGCTGTTCAGGTCCTGGTCTCCTGTCTGGCCAGGCGAATGGCCCGAATGAGCGTGGAGGATCTGTCCAGGGGGGAGTCTGCGGCGCAGATCGCTGAAACAACAGCCACCCCGCGGATTCCTGTTCTGACGACCTGGGTGACGTTGTCCTGGTTGATGGAGCCGATGGCCACCAGGGGATGTCTGGACGATTCGAGCAGGGCCTGAAGTCCCTGGATGCCCAGGGCTTCTTTGGCATCTTCTTTGGTGGCGGTGGGGAAGACCGGTCCGGCTCCAAGGTAGTCCACTGGCAGGGCATTGGCCTCGAGAACCTCCTTTCGGGAGTTGACCGAGAGCCCGAGGGCCATGTCCAGGCCGGCCAGGGCCCGGACATCGCTGACGTGCATGTCCTCCTGGCCGACATGGAGGCCGTCGGCCCCGACCGCCAGGGCCACATCCAGGCGATCGTTGATGAACAGGGGGATCCTTTTTGGCTCAAGGCGCTTTTTCAGCGCTCTGCCAAGCTGGACAAACTCTCTGGTCTGGAGGTGCTTTTCCCTGAGCTGGACTGCGGTGACGCCTCCCTGGACAGCCTGGGCCACAATGTCCAGAAGGTCTCTGCCCTGGCACAGGGGGCGATCTGTGACCAGCATCAGGCTCAGGTCGAAGTCGTGCTGCATGTCGTGCTGTCCTGTCCGGTTGCGGTCGAACTCTCCGCATTCTACGAGGGGCGGGAGACGATGTCCAGTTTTGACAATGGGTCATCATCGCAGTAGAAAAGAGGATCACAACAGCAGTCGACCGCTCGACAACGAACCGTTCTCCCGGAGAGCTGGATCACGATGAACAGAGCCACACCGGATCGAGTTTGGGCCAGGGTGCTCTGGTTGTGCCTCGGCATCAGCGCGGCCTTTCTGATGGCCTGCCCTTGTGCCTGGTCTGCGGCAGCTGTGCTGAAAGACATCCGGGCAGCAGAGCATGACCAGTATACCAGGGTGGTCCTCGATCTTGAGGGGGGCCGACCCGAAGCTGTCAAGGCCACCCGGAAAGGGCGGCTGGAGATTGCCTTTGAGGCCCTGATCCTTGAGGCTGAACGGCAAGGAGGAGCGGCCGGGGAGCTGGAACTGCTGCAGGAGCTGCCGCGTCCGGACCCCTCAGATCCCAACAGGCTCGTCCTGACCTTCGATCCCGGGGCCTACGTGGATCACTATGTGTACGAAGCTGACAAAGGCGCGTCTTCAGACCGGTACCATCTGGTCCTGGACCTCTACCCGAACATGTCCGCCCCGGTCAGGGCGCCCAAAGCACCAGCGCCTGCTGAGCCTCAGGAGGAGCCGGCCCAGGAGGAGGTCGTCTACCAGAGCCTGGACCAGGCCAAGAGAGTCAGGATCAGGCATGTCGTCAAGTCAGCACCCGGAAACCAGACAGAGAGCCGGGAACAGGTCACAGAGGCCCCTCTGACCCGACTGCACCGGATCAGGGTCGGGGAGCACGACGGCTATACCCGGGTGGTCCTGGATGCTGAAGGACGCTGGCCGGAAGTCATCCGCCCCTCCAAGCGGAATCAGGTCGAGTTCAGCTTTGAGCGGCTGGAGCGGCTGTTTCCCAGGAGCATGCTCGGCAGGCTGAGCAAGGGGGCCGTCAAGGAGGTCATGCTCGATGAGGAAGGTCAGCCCCGGCTGAGCATTGAGTTCCATGAGACCGACACCAGGGTGTCGACCATGTTCCTGGCCGGATCCCCAGCCAGGGGGGACCATTTCCGGCTGGTCATCGATTTCTACCCCCCCAGGTCCGGGGGGACCGGCCAGGGTGCTGCCAAGACCACAGGGCGAGTAGAGCATGGCCTTCTGCCGACCGGTCGGACAGTCAAAGTGGCTGTGGTCCGGGACGGTCCTTCGACAACGCTCTTCGAGCTGGAGACCCGGGTGGAAAAGGAGCTGGCCGGGCTTCTGCCACAGGGAACGCGGCTTGCGTTCATGCGCCGGGGGTCCTTTGACGCTGGGTGGAGTCCCGGATCCGTGGCCGGGGTGCTGAACCGGGCGGCGGACGATCCCATGGCCGATCTCGTGTTTGCGAACGGTGTCCTGAGCACTGAACAGGCGGCCAGGAGCGAACGTGGGTATGCCGTTCCAGTGGTCGGGGGGATGCTCTTTGACAGCTCCCAGGGGTCGGCGGAGCCCAGGAAAACGAATGTGCATCTCGTTTCACTGACCAGCAGGATCCTCAAGGACCTGCGCGTCTTTCAGGATCTTGTGGGCTGGACCCGGGTGGCCTTCTGCATCGAGGACGTCCTGTTTCAGGGCCTGCCTGGCTTGTCCGGGGAGCTGGACCGGATGTCCAGGGCTCTGGGGGTGAAGATCGTCCCCGTTCTGGCCGGAAGAGAGCCTGCCTCCGTGCTCGAAGCGCTGGGTCCGGAGACTGAAGCCCTCTATCTGACTCCCCTGCTGCGCATGACCGCAGAGGACTGGACAGAACTCATTCGTTCCCTGAATGAACGAAGAATCCCAACCTTTTCGCTCTTCGGGCACCCTGATGTGCGCAAGGGGGTCCTGGCCAGCCAGACTCCGGAGGTGGTGCCGCGACTGGCCAGGAGGCTGGCCCTGGACATGCTGCAGATCCTGGATGGGGCAGAGCCGCACTCCCTCTCCAGAGCCATGACCATCGAGGATCAACTGCTGCTCAACGCTCGAACCGCCAGACAGATCGGATTCGACCCCCGACTGGGCACGGTTGTCGAAGCCCAGGTCCTGCACCGGGAGGCTCTGGAGGGTGATGCCGGCCAGAGCAGGGCTCTCAGCCTGGAGAAGGCCATGGAGATGGCTGGCCAGGGCAATGTTGCTGTCGCCATTGAGGGATTTCGAACCCTGGAGGCAGGGGAATCGGCCCAGCAGGCCGGGAGCGCTTTCCTCCCCCAGGCCGAGGCCGGCCTGCAGACCTTCAGGATCGACAAGGACAGGTCCAGGGCGTCTCTGTCCCTCGCTCCCTGGCAGAGGACCACGGGATCGATCGCGGTCCGGCAGCTCATCTTCGACGATGAGGTCCTGTCCAGGTATCTGGCAGCCAAACACCTGGAGCAGGGCCAGGAGCTGGAAACGGAGTCCGTGAGGCTGGACGTCACGGCCAGGGCGGGGGAGCTCTTCCTCCAGCTCCTGCAGGCCAGGGCCCTGGAGCGCATAGAACAGGACAACCTTGATCTGACCAGGGAACATCTCAGGCTGGCCAGAATCAGGAGAAGGGTGGGCATGTCCGGCCCGGAGGATGTCTTCCGCTGGGAGGCTCAGGAGGCGACGCACAAGGGGGATCTCCTGGCGGCAGGCTCCAGGGTGGAGAAGCTCAGGGTGGCCCTGAACCAGGTCCTCGGTCTGGCCCAGAACACGACGTGGAGGCCACAAGGGATCCAGCTCAAGGATCAGGAGCTCTTTTTTCTGGGCCCCAGATTTCGCCAGTCCATGCAGACAGCGGGTCAGGTCAGGAAGCTCAGGCACTACGCAGTCGAGGTGGCTCTGGACAACGCCCCTGAGCTCAGGGCCGCGGATCAGGCCATCAGGGCAGCGCAGGTTGAGCTGGGCCAGAAGCAGCGCCGGTTCTATGTGCCCACCATCGGGGCCAGCTTTGACTACACGCATGAGCTCGACAGGGAGGATCCCGAACTGAGCTTTGGTTCAGGAACAGGTGGGCCTCCCGGCATGGCGGTCCCGGACATTGGTTCAGAGATCAGTGAGCTCGTGTCGGACCGGGACCGGAACGAATGGCGGGTCGCTGTGGAGCTGAAGCTGCCCTTGTTTCAAGGGGGGAAGAGATTTCACGATGTGGACCTGGCTGAAGCCACCCTGTCCAGGCTGCGGTCGCAGAAGACCAGGGCCGCTCAAATTCTGGAGCAGCAGGCCCGCTCGGCTGTATACGATCTCCAGAGCTCCCAGCCGAGAATCGGCCTGGCCAGGCGGGCGGCTGAGCAGGCCTCAAAGAACCTGGAGCTCGTCCAGGACAAGTATGCCAGGGGAGCGGCGACCGTCCTGGATCTCCTCGATGCCCAGAACGAGGCCCAGGCTCAGGAGCAGGCCGCGGTCATCGCCGTGTACCGCTATCTGCAGGATCTGGTTCGTTTTCAGAGGGCCATGTCCTGGTTTGAACATCAAAAGACAGAGCAGGAGCGACAGGCCTGGATACAAGGGTTCGCAACCTTCACCACTGATGGGCGGGGAAGAGGTGATGCAGACAAGACGCAATGATCAGGCCTGTTCAAGAAGGCCACGGCAGGCCGGGCCTTGGGTCGTGACCCTGGCCGCTCTGCTGGGCTGGTTCTGGGTCACGGGCTGCGACCAGGGGCCTCAGGCAGAGCCGGGGCGAAAGCCTCTTCGCTCTGTGGTCACCACGGTCGTGGCCAGGCCGTCCCAGGGAGAGGTGCGGCTCTTTTCAGGCACAGCCAGGCCGGCTGTGGAAACGGTGCTCAGCTTTCGGGTTCCCGGCAAAGTCGAGGCCGTGAGGGTCAGGGTCGGCCAGCAGATGCCTGCCGGGGATGCGGTGGCCAGGTTGGACAGCACGGACTTCGAGCTTGAGGTCAAGAGGCGCAGGGCCAGGGTGGCCCAGGTCAACGCCAAATACGAGCGGGCCCGTTTCGAATACGAGCGGGTCAGGTCCCTGTACGAAGTGGACAGTGTGAGCAGGAGAGAGCTCGACCAGTCCAGGGCCATGTTCGAATCCGCCAGGGCAGAGCGGGAAGCGGCCAGAGAGGCCCTGGCCCTGGCCCGGCAAAAGCTGGAGTACTGTGTGCTCAGGTCCCCCCTGGACGGGGAGATCGTCCAGGTTCCCGTGGAGGAGCATCAGACCGTGAAAGCCGGCCAGCCCATTGCTGTCCTGGCTTCCCTGGAAACCATGGAAATGCAGCTCGGGGTCCCGGCCGGGGTCATCTTCAAGATCAGGAACGGGGATCCGGCCAGGGTCAGCTTCGACGCCCTCGAGGGCCGCGAGTTTCCGGCCAGGGTCAGTGAGGTCGGGGTGGAGACCGGGCCGACCACGACCTACCCCCTGACCCTTCGTCTGCAGGAGCTCGATCCAGCCGTGCGGCCAGGCATGGTCGGCCATGCCCGGTTCGACTTCCCCCCCAGAGGGGATTCGCCGGTTGTGGTCCCTCCCCAGGCCGTGATCAGGGGAAATGGGGCTGGAGCTGTGGCCTGGATCTTTGACCCCGAGGGGTCCCGAGTCCATCGACGCAAGGTCTCAATAGGCTCCTTGACCTCCGAGGGTCTGCAGGTCCTAGCTGGCCTCGAACCGGGAGACATCATCGTGGTCCGGGGGGTGCACCGCCTGGATGAGGGCATGCGGGTGCGCAGCCTCGACCAGGAGAGCCTGCGATGAATGTGGGGACCTGGTGCATCAGGAACAACCGGACCGCAGGGCTCGTTTTTCTCCTGCTGGTGGCCGCCGGCCTCTGGACCTACCTGACCATCCCCAGGCTTGAAGACCCCAGCTTCACCATCCGAACCGCGGTCGTGGCCACCCCTTTCCCGGGCTCCTCGCCCCGAAAGGTGGAAAAGCTGGTCACCGACAAGCTCGAGGACAGCATCAGGGAAATGGCCGAAGTGGAGTGGATCACCTCCCAGTCCATGGCCGGGCTTTCGGTCATCCATGTCCGGATGGCGGATCGTTACCAGGACATGCAGCCCATCTGGCAGCGGTTGCGGAACAAGGTCAGGGATTGCGAACCGGAGCTCCCGGACGGGGTTGTCCCGCCTGTGGTCAACGACGAGTTCGGGGACGTCTATGGCATTCTCCTGGCCCTGACCGGGGATGGATACACCTCCAGAGAGCTCAAGGACGCTGCCGAGGACATCCGCAACGACCTGCTCACGGTCAGGGATGTGGCCAAGGTCAAGCTGCACGGGGTGCAGGAAGAGACTATTTTTGTTGAGTTTTCCAATGCTCTCATGGCCCAGCTGGGCTTCAGCCCCAGGCAGCTCATGAATATCCTTCAGGCCCAGAACTCGGTTCAGCCCAGCGGTGACGCTGTCCTGGGTCCCGAGAGGGTGCTCATCGAATCCACTGGTGAGTTTCAGAGCCTTGAGGACTTGCGGGAGACCACGCTGCGTATCCCGGGCCAGTCTGAAAGCGTCTCCCTGAAGGACATCACCTCGATTTCCCGGGAGGTCAGGGATCCCCCCCGGCACATGGTCCGCTTCAACGGCCAGGAGGCCGTTGTCCTGGCCGTGAGCATGGTCGACAACGGCAACATCGTCGGACTGGGGGAGAGGATCCAGGACCGGATGGCCCGGATTCAGGCCGATCTTCCAGTGGGCCTGGAGCTGCAGACCCTGATGTTCCAGCCGGATTTCGTCCAGGGGTCCATCAGGACATTCACAGTCAACCTTCTGGAGGCCTTTGGCTTCGTGGTCGTGGTCATGTTCGTGTTCGTGGGCTGGCGGACCGGATTCGTGGCCGGCAGCCTGGTGCCCATGGCCATGCTCACCGCGATCACGCTGATGCCCTTTTTCGGGGTCAAGCTGCAGATCGTGTCCATCGGGGCCCTGATCATCTCTCTGGGCATGCTCGTGGACAACGGGGTGGTGGTCAGCGAGCACATCCTGGTGGACATGGCCTCAGGCACCCCCAGGTTCGAGGCTGCGGGCAACGCTGTCAGGCGGCTCTGGCTGCCCCTGCTGACCGCATCCTTGACCACGATTTTCGCCTTTCTGCCCATCCCCCTGGCCAAGTCCATGACCGGTGAGTACACCATGTCCCTGTTCACCGTGGTCACCCTGACCCTGCTGTCATCCTGGCTCCTGTCCATGACCTTCGTCCCGGTGTGCTGCCATGCCTTTCTCAGGGAATCGGGCAACGGGGGCAGGAATTTTCAGCACCTGCTCTACCGGACCTACAGGGCCCTCCTCGTGCCCAGCCTCAAGGCCAGGGGGGTCTTTGTTGCCGGGGTGGTTCTCCTCATGGCTGCGGCCGGGTGGGGGTTCACCCATGTGCCCAGCATGTTCTTCCCCCCCAATGAACGGGAGATCGTGACCGTGGAATTCTGGCAGCCCTACGGGACCGATATTCAGACCACAGCCGATCGGGCGGCCAGGCTGGACCGCTTTCTGCGCAGGCAGGACCAGGTCAGCTCCACGGGCATGTTCATCGGTTATGGCGGGCCGCGCTGGTATCTGGCCATGGAACCTGAACAGACGAACAAGAACTACGTCTTCTTCGTGGTCAACACCAGGAGCGTGGAGGGGGCCTGGACCATGAAGACCGCGATCGAGGACGAACTGGACCGGAGCTTTCCGGATTGCCGGGCTTCGGTCAGGCTTCTGGAGCGCGGCCCTCCAGTGGGAGCCCCGATCCAGGTCCGCCTCTCCGGACAGGAGGTCGAGACCATCAACACCCTCCGGCACAGCATCGCCCAGGCGGTCAAGGACGCTCCGGGGACGACCACGGTCTGGGACGACTGGGGGGAGCCGACCAAGAAGCTGGTCGTGGATATCAATCAGGAACGGGCCAAGAGGGCCGGTCTGTCCACCAGGGAGATCGCCCTGTCCCTGCAGGCTCAGTTTTCAGGCATCGAGATCAGCCAGTACCGGGAGGAAGAGGACGTCATTCCCATCATGGCTCGATCAAGGAAGGATTTTCGGGAGGACCTCTGGAAGATCGAAGGCCTCAACGTCTACTCCTACCGCACCAGGCAGTCCGTTCCCCTGCTCCAGGTCGCCACGCCGAAGATCACCTGGCAGCCGAGCAACATCAGGCGGCGAAACGGTGTCCGGACCATGACCATCAAGAGTGAGGTGGCCCGGGGGGTGTTTGCCAGCGAGATCCTGAATGAGCATGTCGCCCCCGTCCTCAGGGACATGGAGGGTTCCCGGGACTGGCCTCAGGGGTATGACATCGATTACGGGGGGGAGTTTGAGGAGTCGTCCAGAGCCAACACCTCGATTCTGATCAACATCCCCCTGGTCGTCGGCCTGGTGGCCCTGATCCTGGTCGGGCAGTTCAACTCCTATCGCCGGGTGATCATCATCGGGCTGACCGTTCCCCCCATGTTCGTCGGGGTGACCGGGGGGATGCTGGCCACCGGATCACCGTTCGGGTTCATGGCCCTGCTGGGGATGATCAGCCTGGTGGGGATCATCGTCAACAACGCGATCATGATGATCGATCAGATCGAGATCGAGCGGGCCCGATCCCAGACCAGGCAGGATGCCCTGGTCATCGCGGCACAGAAGAGGCTGCGCCCGATCATCATGACCGCGGCCACGACGATCTTAGGGCTGGTGCCCCTGTCCCTCCAGGGGGGCGAGCTGTGGCGGCCCATGGCCAATGTGCTCATCTTCGGGCTGGCCTTTTCGACCCTGTTGACCCTGGTCCTGTGCCCGGTGCTCTACTCTGTCTTTTTCCGCATCCCCTTTCAGGGCTACACCTTTGTCAACCGGCGTTCCGGATCCAGATGAGGGCGGCCTGGCGGCCGCAGGACCGGTTGCGGCGATAGGAGTGGAACATGGCCGGCAGGCTGAAGGTGCAGAGGTCAAGGGAAAAGATCCGTCCAGGAAGGAGGCCTGCGGCCAGGAGCTGGTCCCGGGTCATGCGCCACAGGTCGACGGTCATGGAGGTCCGGTCCAGGTAGTTCTCAAACTGCGGCCCCCATTCAGCATCGAAGTTGACGAACTCGCTGCAGGCCGGGCTGAGGCTGGGGCCGCGAACAGCCATGATCTCGGCCGGATCCAGGCCATACCGATCGCAGAAGGACCTGACCCACAGCACGGGTGCCTGGGCCCTGTTTCCCCGCCAGCCCACATGCAGCCCAGCCACATGCCCCCCTGCCTCATGCGCCAGCATGAGCGGCTGACAGTCGGCCACGGAAATGGCCAGGGCCTGTCCAGGCCTGTCCGTGGCCAAGGCGTCTGCCTGTGGCCGTTCCCCTTCCTGGACATCCCCCGGTTGAAAGACCATGTCCGTGCCGTGGACCTGGCGGACCGAGGTCCAGGCCTGAAAGCCCAGCTCCTGCTTCAAGGCCTGTCGCCTCTGGAGCACATCCTGATCAGGGTCGCCGAATCCAAGGGAGAGGTTGCCGGCCGTGGCTGAGGCCCTGGGGTTTTCCCGGGGTCGGGTGGTGAAGACGCAGCCCACCGCGTCCAGGCCCGGAAAGGCGAAAGGGAGATAGGCTGGGAGGGGCATGTGAGTCAACTCCTCAGAATCGTTGTTTCAATCAGGTCTATCTGATGCCCGCCTCCCTTGCAAGATCCATGGTGAACATGTACTCAAGAAAG
>CAZNIP010000003.1:43476-68736 GCA_964573115.1 uncultured Desulfohalobiaceae bacterium
ATGGAGGTGACGATGAAACTGCTCTCCTGGAATGTGAACGGATTTCGAGCGGTGATCAAGAAAGGCTTTTGGGACTGGTTCCAGGGCTCGGGTGCGGATGTGATCTGCCTGCAGGAGATCAAGGCCAGTGAAGACCAGATCCCTGAAGGCCAGCGGGAGGCCCCGGGGTACCTGCGCTACTGGAACCCGGCCGAGGTCAAGAAGGGCTATTCCGGGGTCGCGGTCTACACCAGGCTGGAGCCGCTCAAGGTGGACTTCGAGCTTCCGGATCAACGGTTTCACGGTGAGGGAAGGCTCATTCAGCTCGAGTTCGAGAGCTTTTACCTCTTCAATGTCTATTTTCCCAACGGAAAGATGAGCGATGAACGGCTGGCCTACAAGCTCGATTTCTACCAGGCCTTTCTGGACCACGCCCAGGAGCTGCGCAAGTCCAAACCGGTGGTCTTCTGCGGGGATGTGAACACAGCCCATACCGAGATCGATTTGAAGAACCCCAAGGCCAACGAGGACACCTCGGGTTTTCTGCCTGTGGAGCGGGAATGGATCGATCAGTGCATTGCCGGAGGCTATGTGGACACCTTCCGGCTCTTTGAGCAGGGGGCGGGCCACTACACCTGGTGGACCTACCGCTTCGGGGCCAGATCCAGGAATGCCGGGTGGCGGATCGACTACTTCTTCGTGTCTCAGGAACTCGAGGACAGGGTGGCCAGGGCCTGGATCGAGTCCGATGTCATGGGCTCGGATCATTGTCCCATTGGTCTGGAGCTGGCATGAAACTGCCTCAGCCACTGGAGGCAGACCATCCATGACCCCTCGAGGTCTCAGTCCTGACCCCGGCGAAGCCGATCTAAATCGATTTTTCCAGCTGGTGGGCTTTCCTGCCCAGGCCAGGGAGTGGTGGAACCGGTTCTATGAGCCGGATGAGGTGGCCCTGGTGCTCAGTCTGGACCAGAGGCACGACCAGGAGCTTTCAGGGGAGCCTCCCCCCCGGCACCTCGAGACCCCGGCAGCAATGGCCGGGCAGGTGAAGAGGGCCATCAAGCGGGGCGTCCTGGACCGACTCCCTGATGGACGTTTGAGGGCAGCGGATTTTCATGCCCGGTTCGAGCTATGGGCCCTGTTCGAGGGCTGGATGGATGTCCCTCGGGCGGTTCGGGAGGCCCTTCTGGAATGGGAGATGGCCGCTTTCGAAGAGCGCAACCAAAGCCTTCTGAACGCTCTGGCCAGCGGAGGGGCGGTTGATCCCGGCCGGATCAGGCCCCGGACCGTCCTGCTGAGCGAGGCGCTGGCTCTGCTGGGCAAGGTCGAGCACATTTTTTTGTGGCCCTGCAACTGCAGGTCCATGGCCGGCCGCTGTTCCAAACCGGTGCTGACCTGCCTGCGGTTTGCCAACGACCGGGATTTGGGCTGGGAAATCTCCCGATCCAGGGCCAGGGAGATGACCCGAGAGGCCCACACAAAGGGGCTGATGCACAGCGCCGAGGTTGCCGTCCTCCCAGACGGAGAGATCACCGGGGCCCTGTGCCACTGCTGTCATGACTGCTGCTTTCCCCATCGATTGGGGGCCAGCCGCGGCCTGCAGGGGCTCTATCCGGAAAAGAGGCATCAGGCTGTGCTCGCTGCAGAAGCCTGCTCCGGGTGCGGAAGATGCATCAAGCGCTGCCCGGCAGGGGCCTTCGAGGCCCGGGACACCACAGCCTCAAACAAGAGGCATGTCGTTTTTCAGGCCCAGAAGTGCCTGGGCTGCGGTCTGTGCGTGTCCACCTGCCCTGAAGGGGCCCTGGGCATGATTCCATCCAGACATCATTCCGATCCAGATTTTGAGTCCCTCCTCTGTCCGTAGTCTGAAAAAATTTCGACGCCGAGTTGCAAACCTCCTGAAATTGAGATAATTCCAATACCATCATGGAAAAGGACTGAGCTGTCTGGTTCAGGAGCAGGTTCTGATCCGGCCTCTCGTCCTGCTGCCTTTTCCTTCGACAGGTTCCCAAGCGGTCGGTCCGGGGACGGAACTGCAACCAAGGAGTGTGCCATGGCCAAGAAGGATTCCATTCATCCAGGCGTTGTCGATCTCAAGTCACAGCTGGAGCAGGGGACAATAACCCGTCGTGAGTTCATCAGGTACGCCTGTCTGCTCGGGCTGTCGGCTGCGGCCGCCGCGAACATGGCCGGGCTGACCTGGCCGAAGAGGGCTCTTGCAGCCGAAGTTCAGAGGGGGGGCAAGGTCAGGGTGGCCAGCCCGGTGCACAAGGTCACCCATCCGGCCCAGTTCTCCTGGATCGCGCCGTCGCAGCAGCTTCGCCAGGTGGCCGAGTACCTGACGTACACGGACAACAAGAACATCACCCATCCGTATCTGCTCGAGAAATGGTCGGCCAGCGAGGACCTGAAGACCTGGACCCTGAGCCTTCGGAAGGGTGTGACCTTCAACAACGGCGATCCTTTCACTGCCGACGACGTCATCTTTACCCTCAACCAGTGGTTGGACGAGAATGTCGGCTCCTCCATGCTCGGCCTGATGAAGGGCTACCTCGACCCCACCGGGATGGAGAAGGTTTCCGAGCATGAGGTCAAGCTGCATCTCAAGCGGGCGGAAATCGCCGTGCCCGAGCACATGTTCCACTACCCGGCCCTGGTCCTCAACCACAGGACCTTTGAAGGGGACTTCATCAAGCAGCCGCATGGGACTGGTCCCTTCACCCTGGAGCTCTACCGGGAGGGGGAGCGCTGTCTGCTCAAGCGGCGCTCAGATTACTGGAGGCAGGGGGCCGACGGCCGGCCGCAGCCCTACCTGGACGAGGTCGAGTTCATCGATATGGGCACGGAAATGCCTCCCATGATTGCGGCCATCCAGTCCGGGGAGATCGACACCATCGATTTCGGGGACATCAGCGGCGTCGAGGCCTTCAAGGCCTTGCGGGACAACCCGGAGATCGACATCGTCTCCTCGGCCACGGGCCAGACCAGGATCCTGCGCATGCGGGCGGACAAGAAGCCCTGGGACGACAACCGGGTCCGCATGGCCCTGAAGCTCTGCCAGCACCGGGAAAAGACCCTGCAGCTGGCCTACTTCGGTGAAGGGCTGCTGGGGCAGGACTTTCACGTCAGCCAAGTCCATCCCGAGTACTGCACAAAGCCGACCCCGGAGTATGACCCGGATCGGGCCAGGCAGCTGCTCAAGGAGGCCGGCTACCCCAATGGCCTGGAGGTCAGTCTGGCCGTGGGCAGCGGGTGGAAGGAGATCGTGCGCTATGCCGAGGTGCTCAAGGAGGACGCCAAGGCTGGCGGGTTCACGGTCAACATCCAGACCATGCCCAACAGCCAGTACTGGGAGAAGTGGACCGAGGTTGACCTGGGGATCACCACCTGGGCCCACCGGCCCATCGGGACCATGATCCTCAACCTGGCCTACACCGCGGATGACCAGGGCAACCCTGTCCCCTGGAACGAGACCAACTGGGTGGACAAGGAGTTTGACCAACTCCTGGCCAGGGCCAACGGGACCCTGGATGTGGACAAGAGGCGGCAGATCTTCTGCAAGCTGGAGGAGATCCAGCAGTCAAGGGGCTCCATTGGAAACACCTTCTGGATCAATGTCTGGACCATCACCCGGAAGCGGGTCCAGAACCTCCAGGCCCATCCCAGCCTGTACATGATGTACAACGATGTCTGGCTGCAGCAGGCCTGAGGCAGGCCTGTGCGGCAACCTGTGCCGGGCCGAAGGTCGTGGGTTGAGGGTGGATGGTTGAGGGAAGAAAAGATCCTCGACGCGTTGGGAAGGGCTGTAACTCGTCCAGTTTGGTCAGGGAAGAAGCTCTGTCCAGGCACGGCACTTGAAGTCCTTCTTCCTGAACACCGGCACCTGAAAACGTGTGATTGAGTTCATACGAGAAATGGCGATTGCCTTCATGCGCCGGGAGCAGTATGCTCCTGGCGCATTGATTTTTGCGTCGTTCATGTTTCAGCGCTGCCGCCGGCAGCGCTGAAACCAGGCCCTGGAAACCTGACATCTTTGATCCATCGGCCGCCCTGGCTGCCGACACGGACCTGTGGCCATGTCATGTGCAGGTGATGTCCTCGAGCTGGACCTGAGCACCGGGAGGTGCACCAGGGTCCCTTTCTGCCCCTGGATTGAGAGGAATCTCGGATGCGGCCGGGGGTTCAATGCCGACCTGCTCAGCAGGGACATGGCTCCTGGTACTGACCCTTTGTCCGAAGGCAACATTCTGGTCTTTTCGGCCGGCCTGCTGGCCGGGACGAGCCTGCCAGCCGCCACCAGACTCCATGTCAGCGCCCGCTCGCCCCAGACCGGCCTTTTGGGGAGCTCGAACATCGGCGGGGATTTCGCCCTCCACTTCAGGCGGTGCGGGTTTCAGAGCCTGGTGCTCCGGGGGCGGGCCCCGTCCCCCGTGGTGGTGGTGATCGAACCTTCAGGGGCCCATGTCCAGGACGGCGCTGGGCTGTGGGGGCTGGACACCTGGCAGACCTGGAACGAGCTGCAGACGAGGGTCGGCCCCGGAGCTCAGGTCCTGTGCATCGGCCCGGCTGGAGAACAGCTGGTCCGGTTTGCCTGCATCATGTCCCAGGACGACCATGCAGCCGGGAGGACCGGGCTGGGCGCGGTCATGGGCTCCAAAAACGTCAAGGCCCTGGTCGTCGGCCATCAGGAGCCGGACAGGGACCTGATCGCCCCCGATGTTCGCAGGGCTGTCAGGAGCTATGTCCGGGCGGTTTCAGAGAGCCCTGAATATCGGACCCTGGCCAGGTACGGCGGGGCCGGGTACGTGACCTGGTGCGATGAGAAAAACATCCTGGCCACAAGAAACTATCGACAGAGCAGGTTTGAACGGGTCCAGTCCATTGACGGGCGCAAGCTCGAGGCCAGGAAGGTCAGGACCAGGGGGTGCTTTCGTTGCCCTGTTCGCTGCAAGGCCGACCTGGAGATGGGATCCGAGCTCTTTCCCCAGGAAAAGGCTGTCCGCCCTGAATTCGAGCCCATGGTCAATCTGGGCTCGAAGTGCGGGCTGAGTGATTTGGATCGCCTGGTCTTTCTGGACAACCTCTGTTCCAGGCTGGGCATGGACGTCATCTCCAGCGGCAGCGCCCTGGCCTTTGCCATGGACCTCTTTGAAAAGGGGATCCTGAGCACCAGGGACACTGGCGGGCTGGAGATCCGCTGGGGCGACGGCCAGGTCATGGAGAAGCTCCTGCAGCAGATCGCCAGACGGGAAGGGTTCGGGGGGATCCTGGCCCTGGGAGTCAAGAGGGCTGCCGAGATCATCGGTCCAGGGGCCGAGGAACGGGCCCCCCATGTCAAGGGGCTCGAGCTGACGGCCTACTGCCCGGAGAACATGTTCGGCACGGCTCTGGGGTATGTTGTTTCCAGCCGGGGGGGGGATTTCAACACGGTCTACCCCAGTCTGGAGTACACCTGGCCTGCTGATCGGGCTGAAAGAGAGTTCGGGACGCCCCTGGCCGTGGACCCCACGTCAACCCAAGGCAAAGCCGGGCTCATCCGGAGGTCCACCATCGTCAACTGCACCCTGGACTGCCTGGGCCTGTGCAAGGTCCCGCTCCTGAGCCTGGTCAACGGTTTCGATCTGGTTCTGGAGACCGAGCTGACCAACTCGGTCACCGGCCGGGGCCTTGAACCAGAGGACCTGTTCCTGATGGGTGAGCGGGTGGCCAATCTGGAGCGGCTCCTGAACATCGACTGGGGACTGAGTGCGGACCAGGAGGTCCTGCCCAGGATGTTTCAGGCCGCATTTCTCGGCGAGTCAGGTCAGGGACGGGACCGCCTCTCGACCATGGTCCAGGAGTTCTATGAGGTCATGGGCTGGGACGGCCGGGGACATCCTTTGACGTTTACCCTGGACAGGCTTGGGCTGCCAGCAGGAGGAAAGCGCGTTCCGGCTGGTGGCGATACCGGAAGAGTTGAATTGAAAAAAGGATGATGACCATGCACGAGAACGGATTCATGCAGGGGATGCAGCCGGAGATCAGGTTTTTGAACCCAGAGGACAAAAAGGCCATCTATCAGGGGGCTCTTGAAGTCCTGTCCCGGATGGGCATGCAGGTCCTGCATCCTGAAGGCCTGGAACTGCTGCGTCAGGCCGGGTGCGAGGTTGGCCAGGACAGCATGGTCAGGATTCCGGCCGGCCTGGTCGCCGAGGCATTGAGCTCGGCCCCGCAATCCATCCCTGTCTATGACCGCAAAGGGGAGCTGGCCATGGATCTGGGGTCCACCAGGTCCTATTTCGGGACCGGCTCGGATCTGATCTACGCCCTGGACGGGCAGAGCTTCGAGCGCTCCGTGGCCAGCCTGGAGGATGTGGCCAGGGCGGCCAGAGTCTGCGACGCCCTGCCCAACATTGACTTCGTGATGTCTTTTGCCCACCCGTCCGAGCTGTCCCCGCACGTGGCCTACCTGGCCAGCTTCCAGGCCATGGCCGAGAACACGGTCAAACCCATTGTCAACACGGCCGAGGGCAGGTCCGACCTGGCGGAGATGCGGCATATCGGCATCCTGCTGCGCGGATCCGAACAGGCGCTGCGGGAGCGCCCCTACACCATTCAGTATGCTGAACCCATCAGCCCCCTCAAGCACCCCTTCCACAGTGTGGACAAGCTCCTGTTCTGCGCTGAATCCGGGATTCCCTGCATCTACTCCCCCGCGCCCATGGCCGGGTCCACGGCACCCATGTCCATGGCCGGGCACGTGGTCCAGGGGCTGGCCGAAAGCCTGTTCGGCCTGGTCATGCACCAGCTCAAGGCCCCCGGGGCCCCTTTCATCATGGGCATGGGTGCGGCGGTGCTGGACATGGTCAGCAGCGAGTGCAGCTACAACGCCCCGGAGTACTACCTGTCCTACATGGCCATGATCGAGATGAGCCACCACCTCGACCTGCCCAGCTGGGGCTACGCCGGCACGAGCGATGCCCAGATACCCGACGGCCAGGCCACCTTCGAGGCAGGGATGATGACCTTTCTCTCGGCCATGTCCGGGGCCAACCTCAACCATGACGTGGGCTATCTGGATTTCGGCCGAACAGGGAGTTTGGAGATGATCGTCATCTGCAACGAGATCATCGGGCAGATCAGGAGGATGCAGAAAGGGGTCCCGGTTGACGCCTCCACCCTGGCCCTGGAGGTCATCAGGGAGGTCGGTCCCGGGGGCCACTACCTGATGCACGAACACACCCTGGAACATGTCCGGTCCACCCAGTGGCGGCCAAAGCTCTTTTCCCGGGTGGGGCGGGACGCCTGGGAGCAGCAGGGACGCCTGAGTCTGCTGGACCGGGCCGGGCAGGAGCTCGAATCGATCCTTGCCTCCCACGAGCCAGAGCCCATCCCGGAAGACGTCCAGGGCCGGATTCAAGGCCAGGTCGATGGTTTCTTTTCCAGGTTCAGGAATTGATTCAAGCCTCGGCATGGAAGCTGGCAATGACGTCCCCGAAGCTGAGCAGGGACTCGACGGGCAGGTGGCAGGCGATTTTATGCCCCTGACCGGTCTCCCTCCACGGCGGCTCCTCCAGGGCGCAGACGGCTCCCTGGTCCGGCAGGTGCGTCCGCCTGGGGCACCTGGTGTGGAACCGGCATCCGCTGGGGGGATTGAGGGCGCTGGGCACGTTGCCGCTGAGACGGATGTGGGCCTGCCTGGCTTCGGGATCGGCCACTGGGACAGCCGAGAGCAGAGCCTCGGTGTAGGGGTGGTAGGGGGGGCGGTAGATCCTGTTCACCGGGCCGACCTCCATGATCTGGCCCAGGTACATGATGGCCACATGGTCGCAGAAGAAGCGGACCACGCTGAGGTCGTGGGCGATGAAGAGCAGGGTCGTGTTGTACTCTTTCTGGATGTCCAGGAAGAGGTTGAGCACGGCGGCCTGGACCGAGACGTCCAGGGCCGAGACCGGCTCGTCGCAGATGACGATGTTCGGGTTGCTGGCCAGGGCCCGGGCGATGCCCACCCGCTGCTTTTCGCCCCCGCTGAGCTGGCGGGGAAAGCGGTTGTAGTAAGTTGAGCCGAGCTTGACGGCCCGCAGGAGCCTGATGACCTCTTCCCTGACCTGCCCTCTGGGCACGGTCTTGAAGCGTTTGATGGGCCGGGCGATCTGCTGGCCCACCGGATAGGCCGGGTTGAGGGTCGAGTCCGGGTTCTGGAAGACCATCTGCAGCTCCTTGATCACGGATCGGTCCCTGGAGTCGATGGGCTTGCTGATGTCCAGGTCCAGGAAATGGGCCTCCCCGTCGGTGACCGGTTCCAGACCGATCATGGCCTTGACCAGGGTCGACTTGCCGCAGCCCGACTCACCGACAATGCCCAGGGTCTCCCCCCTGGCCACGGCCAGGGACACATCGTCCACAGCCTTGACAAAGTTCTTCCGCCCCAACCCGAAAAAACTGGCCACAGACTCGGCCTTTTTCTCGTAGTAGACCCTGAGCTCCTGGACGGACAGGATCGGTCCCTCCCGGGACTCGTCCTGGGTCGCTTTGGCCTGACCGGCGACCATGTCTTCACCCTCAGCCGCCTGCTGGAGGATCTCCGTGGACCGGAAGCACCTGGCCCTGTGGTCTGGCGAGATGTCGGAGTATCCCGGCCTGGACTGGCGGCAGATTTCCAGGGCGTAGTCGCAGCGGGGCTCGAACACGCAGGCGTTGTCCGGCCGTTCTGATGGCGGCGGCACCCGGCCCCTGATGGGGTGCAGAACCGAGCTCAGCTTGTCCTTGCCCAGGGTGGGCACACATTTCAGCAGGCCCAGGGTGTAGGGGTGGCTGGGGTTTTTGAACAGGTCCAGGGCCGGGGCCTGCTCCACTCCCTGACCGGCGTACATGACGCAGATCCGTTCGCAGACCCTGGCGATGACCCCCAGATTGTGGGAGATGAAGAGGATCCCGGTGTCGAAGTCGGTTTTCAAATCTTCAACCAGATCCAGGACCGCAGCCTCGACAGTGACGTCCAGGGCCGTGGTCGGTTCGTCCATGATCAGCAGGGCCGGGTTGTTGAGCATGGCCATGGCGATGACCACCCTCTGCTGCTGGCCTCCGGAGAGTTGAAAGGTGTAGCGGCGCATCACGTCGCCGGCATCCGGCATGTGCACCCTCTTGAGCATCTCCACGGACCGTTCCCAGGCCTGATCCCTGCTGATGTCCCGATGGGCTGTCAGGACCTCGCTGAGCTGCTCCCCGACCCGGAGCACAGGGTTCAGGGCGGCCATGGGGTCCTGGTAGACCATGGAGATCCTGTCTCCTCGAATGGCGGTCAAGTCCTTTTCGGACCGGCCCACCAGGTCCTGGCCGTCAAAGACGATCTGCCCGCTGGTGATCCTGCCGTTCTGTCCCAGAAAGCCGACCACCCCGAAGGCCACCGTGGACTTGCCGCAGCCGGACTCCCCCACGAGCCCGAGGCTCTGCCGCCGGTTCAGGGTGAAGGACAGGTCCTGAACGGCCGGAACCAGTCCGTTCCGGGTCTGATAGCCGATGGACAGGTCCTTGACCTCGAGCAGGGGCTGCTCAGCTTGGAGAGGTTCTGCGTCCTTGGAGTTCATAGCTTGTCAGCCCGGCCTCTGGCCGGGCTGATGGTCGAGGGTTGAGGGTGGATGGTTGAGGGAAGAAAAGATTCCCGACTTGCCGAAAAAAGCGTCGATTCGGCCAGTTTGATCAAAGAAGAAACTTCCCCAAAATCAAGTTTCATACGAGCGGGGCCTGACTGATGCGTCTTCTTGGGGGTCGAAACCAGCATGTGTTCAGTCACGAAAACAGGAGCCTGGAATGCTCTTCTTCTGTCACTGATACCTCGTGACCTCCTCCCGCAGGCCGTCGGCCAGGAGGTTCAGGCCGATGACCAGGCTGGCGATGGCCAGCGACGGCCACAGGGCGGCCCAGGGGCTGCCGCTGAGAATGAACTCCCGTCCCTTGGCCACCATGCTCCCCCAGTCCGGTGATGGGGGCGGAATGCCCATGCCCAGAAAACCCAGGGTGCCCATGGCGAAAATAGCGTAGCCCACCCTGAGCATGGCGTCGATGATCACCGGTCCCTTGGCGTTGGGAAAGATTTCCACGACCATGATGTAGAACATGTTTTCGCCCCGGGTCTCCGCAGCCTTGACGTAGTCCCGGGTCCGGATGTCCAGGGTCAGGCTGCGGACCAGCCTGGCGATGCCCGGCACGCCCATGATGGTCAGGGCGATGACCACGTTCACGGCCGACGCTCCCAGGGCGGCCACGATGAGCAGGTAGAGGAGAATGATGGGGATGGAGATCATGGCGTCCAGGATGCGCATCAGGATTTCATCGAACCATCCCCCGAGGTAGCCGCCCATGAGACCCAGGGCCGACCCGATGATCAGGGCGATGAGCACGGACCAGATGGCCGTTCCCAGGGGCAGGACCAGGTTTTCCGAGACCGGGAGGTAGATGAGCACCACCCTGGCCCCGTAAATGATCCTGGTCCACAAGTCCCGGCCGAGCTCGTCGGTCCCCAGGATGTGCTTTGCGCTGGGACCCTCGTTGACATGGTGCCAGTCCTGTCCAGTGGGGGTGTAGGGGGTCAGGACCGGGGCGGCCAGGGCGACGACAACCCAGAAGGCCACCAGGATGAACCCGGCAGTTGCGGTCTTGGAGGACAAAAGGACGGTCAGGCCGGCCCTCAGGCGCTGCCTGACACCGGGCCTGGGAGGGATGGCCGCAGCCTCGTCCCGGGAAGGGGTGTGATCAGGGTGGCCGTCCCTGCTCTGGTCCTGCACTCGGCCTTCCTGTCTGGAATGATCCATGGTTAGGTGTACCTGATCCTGGGGTTGAGGAAGGTGTAGATGATGTCCGCGATGAGCTGGGAACCCACTGCCACGAGGACCATGACCATGGCCCCGGCCTCCAGGGCGTTGACGTCCTTGTACAGAGCCGCATCCAGGAGGTATTTCCCCAGCCCGGGATAGCCAAAGACCACTTCGACAATGACGATCCCACTGAGCATCCAGTTGATGTGCAGCATGATCACCGTGATCGGGGCGATGAGGGCGTTGCGCACCGCGTGCTTGAAAATGACTTTCCAGTAGTTGAGGCCCTTGAGGAATGCCGTGCGGATGAAGGCTGACTGCATGACTTCGCACATGCTGGCCCGGGTGATGCGCAGGATATAGCCCAGTTCGATCAGGGACAGGGTCAGTACAGGCAGGACGAGCATGTCCGGTCTGGTCCAGGGGGCCTTCTCCCCGAACACTGTGGCTCCTGGAACCAGGTCCAGCCACTGGGCCACGATGAGGATGAGAAAGATGCCGGTCACGAACTCCGGAATGACCGAGAACATCATCCCCGGGATGGACAGGCCCCGGTCCAGGAGGGAGCCTTCCCTGAGACCGGCGATGATGCCCAGAAGCAGGGCAATGGGCATGACCAGGAGAAAGGCGCTTCCGGCCAGGACAATGGAGTTGCGCAGGCGGATGCCGATGGACTTGGCCACGGGCCGGCCGGTACGCAGTGAGGTCCCTGGGTCGCCTCGGACAAACCCTTTTTTCAGGGGGATGTAGTCGCTGGGGGCTCCGGCCTTTTTCATCCAGCCGGTGCCGACCACAAAAGTCCAGGACTTCTTCTCTTTGCCCTTTTCCCAGAGCACGGCGTGGTTCTGGGTGTCCACGCCCCAGAACCTCATCCCCTGCTGGCCGTTGGGTTCCCAGCGCTGGTTGTCCACAGTTTCCTCGACGCTCCCGTCGGGCTGACGGACCAGGGCGATGAGGTCGTCCCCTTCAAGCTTCCAGCGCACCGGTCGGCCCTGCTCGTCAACGGCCCACCATTCCTGAAAACCCTTGTCCGAGGAGATCCTGGACAAATCCAGGCCGATCTTGCCCGAGGCCACCCAGTCGTTGCCAAACAGCCAGTAGAAGTAGCGGAGCAGGATCGGTTCGTCCAAACCCTGTTGATTCAAGAAAGAGGCTTCCTGTTCAGGAGTGATGAAGCTGCCCAGGACGTTTCTGGCCACATTTCCAGGGGAGAACTGCGTGATGAGAAACACGACCATGGACACCAGGACCATGGTGATGAGCATCAACACGATGCGCCGAAGGATGAATTTTCCCATGTGGTCTCACTGAGCAGGAGGGTGGCAAAGATGTTACGACAGAGTATAAAAAAAATGTAAATAAAGCAACTTTTTGTCTGAAACATGATTTCGAGCTCACAAGGTCCAGCGCATGTCGGCTCCGGCTGGGACATCTTCAGGTTGTCATGGCCAAAGATGGGCCTCCAGGCCAGAGAGCTTCACCGTCGTCCTTGAGGTCTCTTCAGCTTGACAAGTCCTGGCCTCGGGGTTTTGTATGCAGTCACACAAACCTGAAGGGAGGAGGCACAGCACGTGGGGACAGAAATCCGGGCGGCCCGGCCTGAGGAGAAAGACCGGGTCTGGGCGATTTTTTCCAGGGTGATCGCCGCAGGCGACAGCTATGTTTTCGAGCCTGATTCACCGATTGACGTCTTTGAAGCCGGCTGGTGGGGCTACCATCCCTTTGTGGCTGTCATTGACCAGGAGGTTGCCGGGACCTTTATCCTCAGGCCCAATTACAGAGGGCTGGGGTCCCATGTGGCCAATGCCGGCTTCATGGTCCATCCCGATTTTCAGGGCCGGGGGGTGGGCCGGGCCATGGGCACGGCCTGCCTCCAGGAAGCCAGAAAGCAGGGGTACGCGTCCATGCAGTTCAACATGGTGGTCTCCACCAACGAGCCCGCAGTCAGGTTGTGGACGAGCCTGGGGTTTCAGATCAGCGGCACCCTGCCGAGGGTGTTTCGGCACAGTCGGTTCGGCCTTGTGGACGCCTATGTCATGAATCGGGATTTGTCGGATATTGAGCAAGAGAGTGATGGTTGACGGTGGAGGGTTGAGGGAAGAAAATGGGATATGGAACCTGTGCCCCAAGGGACAGGAGGCATCATCATGCCCGTTGAGCCCGCGAGTTGGCTGATGACATGCATCACGTGAAGTGCCAGATGCTCTCTGTCCTTACAGCCCCTTCATTCATGAGCATCCTTGTAAAGAAAGAAGATCTCCCTTTACAGGATGGAGAAAGGATTCTATGGCCCAGTCACAGTTCATCTGCATCGGACACCGGGGAGCCAGAGGCAGGGCCCCGGAGAACACCCTGGCCGGGGTTCGCAAAGGGCTTGCCCTCGGGGCCGACTGGATCGAGGTCGATGTCTATTGCGTCCAGGGTGTTCCGGTGGTCATCCATGACCCCACCCTGAACAGGACCACCAGCGGGAAGGGACGCCTGGAAGACCAGACCCTGGAGTCGCTCCGCAAACTGGACGCTGGTGATGGACAGAAAATCCCCCTGCTGAGCGAGGTCTTTGAATGCGTTCAAACCAGGGGGGGACTGAACATCGAGCTCAAAGGCAGGGATACGGCGCAACCCGTCATGGACCTGGTTGGGGATCAGGTTGCCGGATTTGGCTGGCCCAAAGACAAGATCCTCATCTCCTCATTCGATCCTCAGGAGCTCCAGAAGGTTCGCGACCTCGATCCTGACATTCAGATCGGGCTGCTCATGGATCACGTCCGCAGGGACTGGCGAGAGCTGGCTGTCAGGCTCAAGGCCGTGAGCCTGCATGTCGACCATCGAAAGATCAGGAGCTCGCTGGTCAGGCGGGCCCATGACCTGGGGCTGCGGATCTTTGCCTACACGGTCAATCTGCCGGGCGAGCTTCTGCGCCTGAAACGGATGGGGGTTGACGGGGTGTTCACCGACTATCCGGATATGTGCGTCCGTCAGGGGCAAAGCTGAAGCAGGACCGTGCCTTCTTGACGCCTGGGTTCTTTGCCCCGGCCCTTCAAGCCTGCGGCACTGTGGCTGAGACCACTGGAGTTTCCTGAGTGGTCAAACTGGCCGAGTCGAAGACTTTTCTCGACTCGTCAGGGATCTTTTCTTCCCTCAACCCTCCACCTTCGACCCTCGACCTTTCAGTGACATGCCCAGTTTCCGGCCGGCCTGGAAGCAGGCCTCCATGGTTTCCTGGTCCCTGGCCACCTTGCCTTTGTGGAAATGGCCCAGGGCGCTGACCCGGTCCACGAGCTCATACCCCAGGGCCTCGAGGGGCAAGCGCATGCCGTCCATGGTGAAGCCCATGTCCTTCTCCTCCAGCTGCTCGGCCACCCCGGCCACCACGGCTTTCCGCCCCTGTCCGGCCAGCCGGCTGGAGTAGGCCCGGGGATGGTCGGTCGTGAAGTCATAGAACTGGTAGAGGCGGTCGATGAAGGCCTTCATCAGGGCCGAGACATTGTAGTTGTGGGCCGGGGAGACCAGGACAATGCCCCTGGATTCGATGATCTTCGGATACAGGAGCTGCATGCCGTCCAGAAGCCTGGTGCAGGCTTTGGCCGTGCGGCAGGACTCGCAACCAACGCAGGACGAGAAGTGGACATCGCGAAGAAAGACGATCTCAGTGGCCAGGCCCTGCTCATGCGCACCTTTGAGGACTTCCTGGAGCATGAGGTCGCTGTTGCCCTTTTTTCTGGGGCTGCCGGAAATGCCGAGGATCTGGTTTTGAAGGGACATGACGGCTCCTTGGGTCGGGTGATCGTTCACTTTGAGGAGAGTGATCTGGCGTTTTTTTCTGTAACATCAGGATAGAGCCTGCGAACGCATTCCGGGCAGAGGCTGTGGGAAAAGTCGGCGTTGGAGTGTTTTTGAATGAAGAGCTCGAGGAGTCGTCCGTGATGTCCATGTCTGCTCCAGGAGGATGCGCTGTCTGAGACGCAACTCTTTGAAGGGATCACTGTTAGAGAGAAAAGGCTCTGTTTCAAACTGTTTCGTCAGCTCGGAGCATGAGCTGCAGGCTGAGCATGGCTGTCGACCAGAGGATGTCCATGGGCAGGTGCAGATGGGCGGTGGAGTCCAGGAGCAGCGTTGCCCTGGCTGGGAACTCCTCGTCCTTGAGCCACAGGACCAGGCTCACCGGGACCCTGGGAAAGGGCCAGAGCTTGAAGGCAACGTCGCCAAAATCAAGGGGGGACGCCCCGAGCCTGGCACCGGTCTGGCGGAAGGCCTCGGGTTTTTCGCCAAACCTGGAGGCCAGCTTGTCCAGGGGCAGGATGTGGGTCCCCTTGGCGAACATGTCCCCCCCTGGAAGCTCAGTGGGGTGGACCAGCCGGTCCGAGCACACGGCGTCCCTGGCCTGGACCAGGTACCAGATTGCGGACAGGTTGAAGAGCTCGGCCAGCTCGATGGTCAGGAGGCTGCCGATCCCGGTGGAGGCCTGGATGGACTGATCCTCAGGACAGATGGCCAATGGCTGTTGGAAGCAGTCCAGCATGTAGGATTGCGTTCCGGGATCGTAGCCTGCGCCAGAGCGCAGGCAGACGGCTTCCGGGTCCAGATCGGCCAGCCTGGCCCAGGCCTGATCCAGGCCGCTCTTGACGATGCTTTCAGGGATGTCCATGGAGAAGGGCCTCAGCAAAAGGGAACGAGGTGCTCTTGCCCCGCTGGACAAGGCGCCTGGAGACCCCGAGGATCTGTGTCAACATGAGTCCTCCTGCACGCGCCTGAGAATACAGGCACGGGGTGAAACTGTCACCCCTTGAGCGCGCCCTTTTCCCGCAAGGGTGCAGCGGATCGAGGTCTGCGGGCAAGGGAAAAGTCCCGGGCCACTCGAAGTCGCGATGCGGTCCGGGAAGGCTATTGGACACTGAATCCTTCGGGCTGCAGGATGTGAAGCTCAGGATTCTGGTCCTCCTGGTCGTGTCCCCGGCATTTGCTCTTCAGAGCCCTGTTTCTGGCCCTTGTTTCGGTATTGGCCACCTTCTCCGGCACCTGGAGGCACCACTGGAAGTGGCCCTGGAAGTCGGAGCTCCATCGCGGCCCTGTGAACCCGCATCTCCTCTTGAGGTTTTCCTGGTTCTGTCTGACTGCAGTGTTGGCGTATTCGCGGCACATGTCTGACTTTGACCGGGAATGGTCAATCCAGGGTCTTGCCTCCCTCCAGTCGATGATCCGATTCAGTTCAAGCCCGGGAAGAGAGCGAACGTCGTCCACAGAGGTCCGTCTGATCCGAACCTGCCCGTTTCTCGTGATGATGAGGTTTTCGGGACGCTGCAGCGTCAAACGGCCCCGGTAGACCGTTGCGATGGTCAAGCCCGGGAGGACTCTGACATTGACGGCCGAGTCCAGAAAGCTCTCTGATTCTGGCGTTTCAATACAGATATCGCGCCCTTCGACATAGACCTGCCCGCTGAAGATTCTGATCAACAGGCAGTAGGCCTTTCTGATGAGGTCCGGGTCCGTATTCTGATCCAGCTCCAGAAAGCCGCCTTGAGAGAACCTGACAACGGCCTTGCTGGCGTCCCCGGTTGAAACATTGTCCCCGCTGTAGACGATCATTCCACTCGTGGCCGGCTCGTTGTTCAGAGAAACCTGATCGCCCATGACTTCAAGGACACCGATTTTTTCCCTTGGAGAGGTGTTTTGCTGTTGGTGGCCGGGATCTGGGCCCCGGGGAATGCATCCCATGACAACGAGCATCAGGGAGAGTGCAAGGAAGCAGGCCATGATACTTTTTTGTCTGCTGTTTTGATCATTCATCCCTCTTCTCCTTCTCAGTGATGGAGGGTGTGCTGACAAAGGGGGAGACTTTTCGACCGATCTCAGCGGACCGAACTTCCCGGGTGTCGATCCAGACCATCTGTTTCCGTTTCTGGTCCCAGACAACAAACTCCTGATCTGTTTTTTTCAGAAAAAAAAGGTTGGAAGGGTTCGAAAGGAGTGCCCCATCCCTGAGGTTGAGCTTCAGAGGCTGAAAGGCGGTCTTCTTCATCAACACTCCATAGGTCATGGGGAGCAGGAGGAGAAAGGAGATGGCCATGATGGCAAAGGGGGCGATGACCAGGTTCCTCTGTGGCCAGGTCCGGATGAGATGCCAGACGAGGATCAACACCACCAGGGACTCGATGAAGATGAGGTAAAGGGTGTTGAAGGCATCGGTCAGCTGGGCTGAGTCCCTCTGGATGATCCACTGCTGGAGTGTCCTGGCCTCATCGGCATGTTCTGAAGGCAGGTGTCCTGTCTCCTCGAAGAGGAGATGATGAAGGCTCAGTGGCGGTCGATAGATCTCGAGTCTGGTCAGCAGATGAAAGAACAGAGGCAGGATGATCACGATGAGCAGGACTGTTTTCCAGAACCATGGCCATCTGTCCCGCAACAGCTGTATTGGCCGGGTCAAAGCCTCAAATCGTGAAGACGATGCAGCATGTCGAATGAGAAAGATCACGGGAAGGACAAGGAGCAGGATGATGAACAGGAGAGGCAGCAGGCTTTCCCGGGTCAGGGTCCACACCATGAGGATGAACTTGCCCCCTTCCTGCACGTAGAACTCGGTCTCAAAGGTCATGAAGGCATCCAAACCCAGAAGGTGCATGTGGCTCCG
Source organism: uncultured Desulfohalobiaceae bacterium (assembly GCA_964573115.1). Lineage (GTDB taxonomy): Bacteria > Desulfobacterota > Desulfovibrionia > Desulfovibrionales > Desulfothermaceae > CAYOID01. Next base: position 60,877 of record CAZNIP010000003.1, read on the forward strand.
ATGGATGACAAACCCAAAACCACCGAGAATGGCGACGATGCCGACCAGGGAGCCTGCCAGCCAACCGATGAATGTTGTGACCTCTTTGACGAGAGACATGCGCATGGATTTCCTCAAGGGTTCAACAGCGTGACCAGGATGCTGGACTGTCAGGCCCGGCAGGAGCTCTCCAGCGGTTCACTCCGGTCAGTTTGTTCCACCACAGGTTCAGGCTCCAGTGAATTCAAGTCTGGAGGTCTCAATGTGTGGGCACAGCAGGAAATCAAGGGGGTCATGGAGCATACCGCGTCACGTTACTCCATTTTCGAGCAGGGGGGAAGAACATCTGAGAGAGGATGAAGAGACGGAGAAAAAGATTGTTCGTGGTGCCGGGCCTCAAGCTTTGGGATGGATCCAACGTGGACAGGGAGGGCGACAGGAAGCAGGACCCGTCGTCCCGAGCTTCACAGCCCTTTCACGAAACCAGGCTTGGTCCCTCTCAGATGATGAGCAGCCACTGTATTTCACGTCTCTGCTCGTGGCAGGACGGTACGAAGATGCATTGAGAATGGTTCAGGCCAAAAGGAATTGAGCAAGAACACGGCAAGAGCAATCTACAACTCGAATTGGATTATGGCCTGCACCTGATCACTGAACTGCTCAAGGTCTTCATCTGTCAGCAGATCAAGGAAATACATGGCTCTCAAACACAGGATCGCAGTTGAACGACGATAGTCGTCAAAGGCTTGGGCCATGTCCTTGTCTCTTTTTTCGATGTGCCTGTAGAGCCGCAGATAGCGTTTATGGGCCGACAGATTCTTTGTGTCGCATATCTTGCGGCTCTCTTCGAGAATACGTTCACAGAGGCGCTCCAATGCCAGGGGATGAACGCGCTTGAAAATTTTCCAGTCTGATTCCGGGATGTTCATAAGCTGGCCATGATAGGGTTGTTGTTTGGCGGCGAAAAAATCGATAAAAAAGCCTGCGGTTTCATCCAGAAGAGGACGCGGAGCCCGAAGGCTGAAAGCCATCGGCCATTCATGACGATCTGAAACTGACCTAGATCAAATCGAGGTCTCAAGTCAATGAGATTCAATGATTCCAGATTCGTGACGTCGTGTGCCGTCACATGCAAGGTGAACCTGCCTCGCATGAAGACCCCCTTCGACACATGTCGGGCCAGGGGCTGCGGCCCACCCGAATGGCCATTGATTTTGCCCACCTGCTGTGTGTTGACAGAGCTTCGTCTGACTACGTAGTTTCTCCAAGAGATATCCGCAATCCCATCAAGGCCAGCATGACGCCATATGCAACAGCTTTCTGAGAGAGACTTCACTTTCCAGCTCAGGGAGATGCTGGGCAAGTTCCCGGCCGGGCTCAAGCTCACCTCCCATGATCTGGTCTTTGTCGGCTGGCTGTACTTTTGGGAAAAGAACACCAGGCAAAAGGACATTCCGGACAGGGAGCTGACCTGGCAGATAGACCAGGCGGTCAAAAACCTGGGGCTCAAAGAGGCCATATCAAACACAGCGGCTCTGGACAGGCTCCTGCAGTATCGATTGATCCGCAGGTCCATTACTGCTTCGGGGACTGAGGCCTATTGCTTGACCCGGCTCGGCAGGGGGCTGGCCGAAGACGTCATGGCCGAGATCAACCTTGAAAGCGATGAGCTGTCAACACACATCAATCACGCCTACACCATCCTGCGACGCTCTCTCGACGAGGACAACACCCAGGAGCTGGAAGGGTTCATCCGTCACGTCTTCTTGAGCTCTGTGGCTGAGAGCATGGAGTACAAGCTTCAGAGCATTGAAGAATCGATCCTGGAGCAGGAGGCAAAGGTGAAGGAGCTGGGCTCGGGGCAGGACGATCAGGCCTTTGAAATGGCGGTGGAGACCATCAGGACCAGCAGATCGTACCTTGAGGAGCTGCTGCAGACCCTGCAGACCGGCTCGCCTTATTACCCGTTGTACGACCTCTTGTACGAGTGTCGGGAGAGACGGGCCCTGTCGCACCTGACCAGCGAAGTCGAGCGCTGTCTCGATTTTCTGGACGGGCTCAGAAGGCGTATCGAGCAGATGCTGGGCCACATCATCGATTTTATCCATGAATGCGTGGCCTACCAGAGTTTGATCGGTTCCCTCTCCTACAGGGACAGGCTGAGCCGCAAGCATCAGGACGTCTTGATCCACGCCGTCAGTGTCGACGTCTGCATGCCCCTGGTGGACAGCCATGCCCTGCCGGACATCACCATGCAGTGGAGCAAGCAGGAGCAAAAAAAGCCGGTGCAGTTGAATCTGGACCAGCTCAGGGCCCTTGAGAGCTATGTCCCTGCAGAGGTCAAAAGCCGGCAGGTTCACTGGAAAGAGGGCTTCTTGCGTTTGGCCCGGGAGCAGTGGCACGAAGGCAATGGTCGAGACGTGATGCTCGGGTCCTGGCTCAAAGGCCTCCTGGACCATCTCCGTCTCGAACCTGCCGAGTCCCTCCAGGGGCTGTGGCTTTTGATTCAGGACATGCCTGAATGGTCCCCGCAGGTCCGGATTGTCAAGGCAGAGCGTGAGGCATGGCAGGATATGGGGACCTTTTACCTGGAGCCGGTTCTCCTCAACAAGGAAGAGGTGTCTGGACAGGATGCTTGAAGAATATGTGGACCTGGACATGGGCGTCCTCCTGGAGAACGATCAGATGTCCAGGAGGATCATTCATCGCCTGCAGTCGGGCCAGAACATCGACTCCTCCCTGATCACCGAGTACAGGTTCCTGGAGAAGTGCTTTGACAACTGGTCGTCTTTTTTTTCCTTTCTCGGCTACAGACTGGAACGGTCATCCCTGGGAGGAGAGACCTTTTACTTTCTCAAGCCTGCTTCCACCTGGGTCAAGACGGCCTCTCTGCGCCGGGGGGCAACCTTTTTAGGGCTCTTTCTGGCCGGGCATTTTGTGTCCTCCGGCATCGAGGGCAAGGACGAGGTCACGGCCAAAGAGCTGATCAGCCGGCTGGAAAACAGCTTCGAGTTCAACCAGCTCATCCGGGTTTTCAATCCGCAACAAAAGAGCGTTTTGCGGAAGAGACAGCAGAGCGGCAAACAGCTGGAGCTGCTCAAGAGTTGGGTGATGCGGTATTTGCGCGAGCTGCACAGGCTCAGATTTATCCAGCTCTCTCCATCGGTCAACGCAGACTTCGAAAGGCTGAGCATTCTGCGCATGCCTGGCTTGATCCGATTCCTGGAGCCGGCCAGGAGGAGCCTGGATCTGGAGTATGACGGCCAAACAGACCTTGACCAGGCACTTCAAAGCATCTGGACCAGCATCGACTGGGATGAGGACAATGCAGCCGAATTCACTGAGCCAGAAGATACCTGAGGTTTTCGTCCCGGACGATATCGTGGCCGGCAGCCTCGTGCTGGTGGGGTACAAGCTCTTTCCAGCCACGACCATCGATTTGCACCCCAGGATGACGGTCCTTTCAGGGAACAATGCCGTGGGCAAGACCACCATACTGGATGCGGTGCAGACCATCCTGATCTGTCATCAACAGTACATCAATCTCAACGTGGCCACAGGGCAGTTCGACCGCTCCCTGTCCGGGCAGCTGAGCGGCCGGGTGGGCTGGGCCGTCCTGGCCGTGTCCGGACACAGGGAGATCACGGCCATAGGGGTGCGGCTGCATGCCAGGGCCACGGCGGACAGCCTGGAATTGACCCCGTTTGTGCTCACCGGCATCCAGCCGTGCACGGACCTCTTCGTGGACCGGGAGATCTCTCTGGTCACCCCCGATTTTCAGAGCTTGAAGCGAAACATCCTGACCATGGACATTCAGGGTCAGGCCCATGACTTTGCCAGTGTTGACGAATACCATCGCCATCTCTTTGCTCAGGGTCTTCTTCCCGTGACCATGGACCGGCAGGGGAAAAAGAAGTTCGCCACGCTGTGGAGCCAGGTGACCAGGCCCAAGCTGGACAGGCTGGGGATCTTTCTCAAGGAGATGCTCTGTCCCGACCCTGCTCAGGGAGTCAAGTTCGCCGATGTAGAGCGGCTGATGAGCGATCGCCGCAGGCTGAGCGAACAGCTCAAGGCTTTGGAGAGGTTCCGCAGGACCAGGCAGGAGCTGGAAGAGTGCCGCCAGCGCCTGGACGACCGGCGATCTCTCTACCTGTCCACCGAGCTGGGCAGACAGCAGGCCAGGATGCAGGACTGCACCGAAAAGATCCACAAGCAAAAGAACAAGGAGAGCGAGACGGTTCAGGAGCTGCAGAGGCTGGATAAGGATCTGGAAGACGCCGACGCCGCCAAGGAACGCGTCAGCCATGAACGGGACAAGTATCTGGGCAGGCAGACAGAGCTGTCCAGGCAGCAGAAGCATCATGAGGACTATGTCCAGGCCATGCAGGAGCATGCCTCGATTCAAGAGGGCCTTGAGAAGACAGCCCGGAAGCGAGCCGAGCTGCAGCAGGCCGTCGATCATGAGTCGCAGGACATCAAGGAGCAGCAGGAGCAGGCTTCTGTGCTGCACGCTCACATTTCGGGGCTCAGGGAGAGATTGAAGTATCTCAAGGTCGACAAGGACAGGTTCGAGCAGCTGCAGACGTTGCTCACGCAGTATCACGCCTCAACAGGTCAAGCGCTGCATTCCTGGCCTGAGCTGCAGAAAGCGTGGACAGAGGTGCAAAAGGACAAGGCCAGGCTGGACAGCCTGCCTGAGCTCGAGCGCAGGCTCCAGGAGCTGGGCAGAAGGGTTGCAGACCACAGAGATGCCCGGGAGCAGGCCCGGTGGCTGGAGCAGAATCATCCGGAAACAGCTGATGCGCTGGCGCAGGGCAGACAGGCGTTGACAGAAATGATCGCGCAGTGGGAAGAGCTCGATGTTGAAACCTCCATTGCCGAGGCCTCTGCTGGGCTGAAGAAGCTGGACAGGCAGATCGCCGATCTGGAGAAGGGCAGGCCCAGCCTGCCTGAAGCCATCAGCCGATACGTCGATTCCGGGAAGCTGAGTCTCCTGGCTTCACGTTTTGAGCACCTGGATCTGGAGCAGGCCGCCAGCGTGCAGTCCAGGCTGGGACCTTTTGCCAGAGGCCTGCTGATCGAGGACCCAGCAGACGTGGCCGGGCTGGACCTTGGAGATGAGGAGTTTGTGCTGACCCGAAGCGACGTCCAACCTCAAGATTTCGAGTCGGTCCCTTGCGGGCAGGGGCAGATTTCAGGTCATGGGGGTCTGTACTGGTATGTCCCCGGAGCCCCTGTCTGGTTGGGGGCTCAGGCCCGGGCCAGAGAGCTGCACAGACTGAGCCGGGACAAGGATTCCCTGGTTCGCGAGCTGGACGGGCTCAAGCATGAACGGCGCAAAAACAGGGAGCGCATCAGCCTGGCCCGGAAGCTGGCAGCCATGTGGCCGGCCCTTGAGGACAAAGCCTGCCTTGCAGAGCAGAAAGAGCTGCAGGATGAGGTCTCGGCCCTCAAACAAAGGGCCGCCGCTCTTCGGGACAGACATCGAGAGCTTTCGACCCTGGTGAGCAAAAAGGATCACTTCGAGCTCAAAGGGGCGCCCGAGGAGTTCTCAAGGGTGGACACGGAATGCAGGGACAAGCAGTCTCGCCTCGACGAGCGGCAAGAGAGCATCAAAGCCCTGGAGAAAGAACTGAGGCGCAAAAAAGAGGAGCTGGCCGGTCTGGACCAGGAGTATGTCCAGGCGGATCGGGGACTGGCCAGGGTTCAAGCACGCCTTGACAGCCTGCTGCAAGAGGAGCCCCGGGACGTGCTGGAGGGCAGGATAGATTTTTCCGAGGCCAGGGCTGTCAAGGACAGGATCACTGCCCTTGACCGTGAGCTGGCCGGCCTGGAACAGACCAGGGACAACCTCAACCGCAACGTGGTCCGCAAAGCCGACCTGCTCAAGCAGATTCAAAAGGATCTTGAGTCACTGGACAAGGAGGTGGAGGACTCCAGGCAGAGGGAAAGCGGGCTCCAGGAAACATGGCATCAGTTCTACCCCGTGAAGCCTCCGGCCTACAGGTCCGGAAGCTATACGCACGAAGACGCGTCCCGGTTGAAGCTGGAATGGGAAATGGCTGAAACCGAGCTCAGGAAACTGATCCAGGGGACCGTGACCGAACATTCCCTCCAGCTGCCTCCGGAAGCGGCCCCGGAAACCCAGGTGGACATGATCCTGGACAATATCATCCCCTCCTCGGTGGAGCTGGACCGGGTTGAGGATCAGTTTCAGCGTCTGCGGCAGGAACTGGGTGAGATCGAGGCCAGGATCAAGACGTACGTCCGGGATATCAGGCAAAAGGTGGATCAGGAGATTTCCAAGCTCAAGCGCCGGCTGGACAAGGTCAACTCCATTCTGGCCGACATCAGGTTCGGCCGCATCAGTCAGGTGAAGATCGAGCTGACCTTTCTGCCCCAGTACGACAATCTCAAAAGGCTCAAGGGCGAGACGCTGTCGTTGCTGGACTTCGGCAACCAGACCACCCTGCAGGAGTTTGTCCAGGAGCTGGTCAAGAACATCTTCAGGCGCGGCCGGGCCGACCTCAGTGAAGACCAGATCGCCGACTATCGGACTTACATCGACCTGAGCTGGTCCATCACGGATCTTGACGGCGAGAGCAGGCAAAAGGGCTTTTCCGGAGGGGAGACCTTGGGCATCAATCTGGCCATCTGCCTGGGCCTCTTGTTTCACTGGGGCGGGGAAGCCGGCCAGGCCCATGCCCGGGGGCTTTTGATCATGGCCCTGGACGAGGCGGAAAGGCTGGATGAGCAGGCCGTGTATACGGTGCGCGAGCTTTTGGACCGGACCGGCTCTCAGCTCATGGTCGCCCTGCCAAGGACCATCGAGGTCCCGGAGACCATCTGCCACATGCTCACCCCCCTGGAGCAGGGGGTGACCCATGTTTCCGTCTACCACAAAGGGTGATCTGTGAGCCGGGACCCTCTGAAGACATGTCTGGCCTGGACAGAGCTGATGCGTGCCGGCGAGGTCCATTACTCCAGGGCTTTGGAGCCTCTGATCTCGGCCGGCCTGGCTGTCAGGCAGGGCAAGATGGTCACGGTCCAGGATGCAGGCACTCTGGACTCCATCATCAGCTCCCAGTGCCGGGAGATGATCCGCATCAGGGACGAGGCCCGGAACCTGGCTCAATCTATGGGGATCGAGGTCAACATCACCTCGAGGGCAGAGGAGGCCCTGGCTCTGCTCCGGCAGCTGCATGCAGGTCAGGAAGGGGATCCGCATTGGCCCCACATTCGGGACATGAGCGCCAGGCTGTTCAACAATTCCAAATACATCGAGCGCGTCCCGGTCCTGAAGAACATTTTTTCCGAGTGGGCCAAAGGCAGGTTTTTTCGGGGAGAGCTGAGGATCAAGGTCTTTGCCGAGCTGGTTCACCGCCCCCAAGGCCTTGATCTGAGCGCGGTGACCAGGGCGCTGGGCCAGGTCTGCATCCCGGCAGCCAAGGCCGCACAGGTGGACGAGTTTGAGCTGGCGGGCGTGGACTTCGTTCTGACCAGCGAAAATCTGGCCCCTTTTGAGCGGATGACCCCGGGCGAGGGCCTGGTGCTGTTTTGCCCGGGCTACGCAACTGATCTGCCTGGGCTCTGGCTCAGAAACCTGCCGGATGCGTGCCGGTGGGTGCACTTTGGTGACTTCGATCCCGACGGCCTGGCCATTTTCGAGCGACTCTGCCTGCAGGCCGGGCGAACTGGCAGGTTTGTGCCGGACGTGGCCATTCTGGAACGTATCAGGGGTGTCCTGCCTGGCTGGAGCGGGGCCAGGGAGTTCGACCCGGACCGCTACTCCCTGGAGAGGGTGAAAGAGTTGGCCGACTGGGGCAGGGTCAACAGTGTCTATGCCGAGCAGGAGCAGGTGCTGCAGTTTCTTGACTGGAA
>CAZNIP010000003.1:68836-74147 GCA_964573115.1 uncultured Desulfohalobiaceae bacterium
GGGTCAACAGTGTCTATGCCGAGCAGGAGCAGGTGCTGCAGTTTCTTGACTGGAAAGAGGTGTGCCGCTCGGAGAGGTGCTGATGCAAAAGTTCACGATGCAGCCGCAAGGATTCAGAGGCCGGCGCTTGCGCTGGCAGGTCTGACATGTTCAAGAGAGAAAAGATTCCCGTCTTGTCGGGAAAACTGTCGCCCGGCCAGTTTGATCAAAGAAGAAACTTGACTCCAAAATCAAGTCCCATATGAGGTCCATAGCTGGGACCACACCACCTTGACCAAATACAGACATTGTGTCAAGAAGATACAATGATTCTGAATGGCTGATTCAACGACCACCCGGCAATGACTCTGTGCAGCCTGACTCTCTTTTGAAGCTTCAAAGGTCAGGAAACCTCCTCAGCCCTCACTCGGTTTTCGCCAATTGGCACGGTTAAGGACTTTTTTGGTTCAATCTCAACAATCCAGTTTTGCCAGGGGAGAAACTGGATTGAAACACAAGGAGAAGGGGCTATGCGACCATGGATTTTCAGTGTTTGTTGCCTGGCGTTGTGGTTCTTGGCTTCGCCCGTGCAGGCCGGTTCCGTCCCGAACATGAACCCAGGACTGTGGGAGATCACCTCGGAGGTCAAGATGCCGGGCATGACCATGCCTGCGGCCACGACCACCCAGTGCATCACCAGGGATTCCATGGTCCCCCAGGGCGGCTCCAGTCAGGGGCAGGGGCAATGCGACGTCAAGGACGTTCAGGTCAGGGGTGACACGGTCAGCTGGATGATCGAGTGCCATGGTCAGGGCGGTGCCATGACCGGAACCGGGGAGATCACCTATCATGGAGACCGCTTTGAGGGCAGCTCGAAGATGACCATGCAGGGCATGGAGATCACCACCGAGATGCAGGGCAAGCGCATCGGTGCGTGCCAGTGAATTCTGTTCCTGGACAGTGCACTGTCCAGGAACAGAATTCATGATCAAACAAAGAGTTATCAGCTTTGCCCATGGCAAAGCTGATTAGGAGTGACTGTATGGAGGGAATCGATCAGGTGGCCAGGTTCATGGCCATATCGGCGACCACGGCACCCAAGAGCAAAGGGGAGGATTTTGTCCGCACCCGCATCCTGGAAGGACGCTCCATTCAGGAGCTGGCCAAGGCCATGGCCGCTTTTGGCCAGCGGACAGGGAAAAAGGATTTTGACCGGGATGCGGCCGGGGTGGCCCGCTCCGAAGCTGTGCTGTTGATTGGGCTGGAAAAGGCCACTCCTTTGGGGTTGAACTGCGGCGCCTGCGGGTTTGTGGATTGCAAGGCCTTGCAGGACCAGCCCAAAATGGAAGGCGAGTTTCAGGGCCCGATCTGCGCCTTTCGCCACCTGGACCTGGGCATTGCCCTGGGCTCGGCAGTCAAGACGGCCAGCCTGTTCAATGTGGACAACCGGATCATGTACCGAATCGGCGTCGTGACCAGAGACCTGGGGCTGGTGGGCTGGGAGTTCGTCATGGGCATTCCCCTTTCAGCCACTGGCAAGAACATCTTCTTCGACCGCTAAACAATGCATGCCGTCCTGACTTTGGCCAGGACGGCATGCATTGTTATTCGAGTTCTGATTCCTGAGGGTAAGAGGCGAGTTTGCTGAGAGTCGGAGTGGAGATATGACCCCGGCGGTGCAGGCCCTGAAGAGGGCCAACGTCTGGTACGCCCTCCATCCATACGAGCATCAGCCCGGACAGGAGAACTACGGTCTGGAGGCGGCTCAGGCCCTGAACCTTCCAGAAGCCAGGGTCTTCAAGACCCTCCTGGTAGAGCTGCAGGGTCCGGGAACGAGCATGGGCATCGGCATCCTGCCGGTCTCTGCCAGGCTCGACCTCAAGGCCATGGCCGCCGCGTCAGGGTTCAAAAAAGCGGTCATGGCCGACCCCAGGGATGCCCAGAGGGTGACGGGGTATGTGCTTGGCGGCATCAGCCCCCTGGGGCAGAAGAAGAGGCTCTTGACCGTTTTGGACGACTCTGCCCTGGAGTGGGACACGATTCATGTCAGCGGGGGCAAGAGGGGGCTGCAGATCGAGCTGGCCTCGCAGACTCTGATCAAGCTGTGTCAAGCCAGAGCCGGGTCCATCAGAAAGGGATGAAGCCTGCGTACCTCAGGTCGTCGTTTCAGGATGGAGTTCGAGACACGAACTCAGGGTCATTCCACTTTGCTGAGACGTATGGTTTCATCGATCCCTTCATTCTCAACGGCAAGGTGCAGATCCAGTGTTGCCTGATCCCTGAGGGTCAGCTCCATTTGCTCGTCACGGAGTTTTTTGCACCATCCCTGCAAGGAGCCGCCTTGTGGAGCTCTGATACTGTAGATAGACGTCTTGTCGTCAGAGCTCACGAAAACGGCCCAGGCTCCGCAGTCCCGTCCACTCCCTGTATAATCAAGATTGGCCCCGTCTGACATGACCTCCAGATCGACCCGGACAGTCGGATCTTTGAGAGAGCCCTGCCATGTACCTGTTGTTTCGTCTGGACTGTATGAACTCCCCGAACAGGCCAGGTTTGAAAAGCCAATCAGGAAAAATAAGGCAATGATTCCGATAAAAGTTGTCTTCGGCCTGGATGCCAAGGTGTGACGATGCATGGACGCCTCCCGGGGTATGCTGCCATTGATGGTGGTCCTTGAGCCGGTCATGCCGGTGTCCATCGAAAAGGGCCGCCGGCCTGGCGTGGTCAGTCCTGCGTGCGCATGGCCATTCAGGGCAGAGAGAAGACCCCCAGAAACCACAGGATGCCCAGCGCCAGAAGAACGATCAAAGCCATCACGGTCAGGGTTTTCCAAATCGATAACCTGTTTCTGCGTTGCCGGTGCACCGACAGTTGCTCAAAGAGATCCGGCGGGAGAGTGATTTCATCGCTTCCAGCGGCCTTGATACCCAGACCGTCCAGGCGAATTTCATCCAGATCCTCATCGTCCGATCCCAGGTTGATTTCCAGGCGATGCGCGGTGGCAGCCTCAGCCTTGCGTTCTTGCACGGGAACCAGCGTCAGGTCGCCGGTTGCCTCTTCTGACCGCATCTTTTCGGGTGCAACGTGACAGTCAATGCTGATCGACGCCGTGGCCACGAAATGGGGCGCGACGCTGCGCAGGCTGGCCCATGGCAGGCGAATCAACTCGTGGGTCCGGTGACTGCCATCCCCAGAAGGCAGTCGCGATACCCAGCACAAGGACTGGGGTTTGCCATCCCGGCCGATTTCAATCAGTTCTTCAAGGAGGCGCTGCTGCCGCCGGTCCGAACGCAACTGGGCGCGATCCCTTGCGGCCCGGAGCCCTTTGAAAAGACGAAAGACATCATGTTCAGCCATCTTGGTCAGCCTCTTCGCGACCATTCGTGGTGCCTGTCTGGCAGAGACAGGCTGTTCTGCAATCAATCCTGCAACCAAAAGGGTTTGCGTTCAAAACCGACATGATACACGATCCACTGCAGCACGGCCTGGTGCTCGCCGATGTTGAGAATGTTGAAGCTCTTTTCGATACCGACGATTTTCCCGCGCGGTGGACCCTCCAGACAGCGATTGAGCAGATCCATGGCCTTCTGAATATCCTCTTCGGTCAGAATATGGCCCGGATCGCTCGTGCCCACCGATATGCGTTTGACGTAGCGGACGTCGCTCAAGTCAATCATGGTCGGACTGATCTGGTCTCATACGCCGCGATGTTCCTCTGAACAGTGGCTTGCCAAGATAAAGTCTGCCCGATGGATATGCGGACGGACATATTTTCTATCTGATCGCCTGGACTGCAACCAAAAGACGTCTGTTGAGGGGTCTTCCATGAGGCCACCTACACAGCCTCTATCTTTCGGGGTGCGATCGATGTCTGCAGGATATCCATCACCCTGGCGAGCCCCTCAGGCATTCCGCGGTCTTCGGCATGCACGGAAACATGGTATTTAGCCGAGTTGTCAGAAGTGCGAGTATTTTCCTTGTGCGAGGAAACTTTGCCCTGAATATGCACCTTGGCCTTCAGAATGCCCCATCCGATCGTCACGTCGGCAGCCGCTTCCATTTCAGCTGAAGATTTCTCGCTTGCCGTAAAAGAGGATTTGACCTCCATGTCGAAGGTGACATCCACTGTTGTGATGCTCAGGTTGGGCACTTTGACAATGGCCAGCAGAGGCACCTGGAGATCGACTTTCTCCTGGGAGATGGCCATGGGGCCGTCGGGCGTTCCATCGCTTTTCAAAGGCATGGCCTGCTCGACAGGGCGAGTGAAGGAAAAATCAGCATAGCGGGGCTTGCCAATCTCCAGAGGTTTCCCCTGTTCATCTTTCTCATCTTTCTCAGGCGGATGAAAACCGACGACCTTGATGAAGTCGGCCGTCGCATTGGCCAGACGGACCTGCGCATCGCAGGCAGCCGTGAGCGGACCGCCGATCAGGCTGTCCATGGGAAGACCCTTAAATTGATCGGACATGTTCACAAGTTCGGCCATGGTTGCTTCCTCCTTTTCTGGTGTCGGTTGGTTCAGATGTGAAGTGCGTGTTTCATTGGAATGGGGCCTATTCCGTTTCGCCCTGGAATTGCAGCAGGCGATCAATCAGCCTGGACATGCTTTCGGACGGTTCGCGCCCTTCAACCTTCAGGACCACATGGGCCCGTCCCGCCTTGCGCCGGAAGGCGCTGCCCTTGAGGTCGAGTCGGATGGACTTCTTTTTAGCTGTTCCCACAACCTCGGCATCACCTTCGGCCATGTTGCTTTTGATCTGCTCGTCTTCCTCGTCTGCATCGACCAGCCCGTGGATGTCCGTATCGAAACTGATCTCCACATCCTTGATACGCAGCAGGCTGCTGGCCACCAGGGGCAGATAGGGCACGCGGTAGTATGTCTCGCCAGGCTTTTCCGGATGTATCGACTCCAGCCGGATATCGATCGCCTTAGGTCGGTTGTGCTTGTCAAAATAGCTGAGGAAGTTCTTTATCTGATACGATTCAATGCGGCGCTGAGCCTCGACCACAGCACCGGCCAGACCCTCAATCAAATTTTCCAAAGACTCCCGCTCTGCCATGAATCCTTTTCCTCCCGAATATGATACTCCGACGAGACAAATGTTTGAGTTGAGGTAAAAAAAACCAGAGCGACACTTCCATGGTCTCTATGACGTGTCTCGTCAGCAGGATCTGTGAATGTCCTCCATTTCAGTCAGGCATCAGTGGATGCCCCACGTTTTGTCAGACGAAAAAGAGGGACTCACCTTCATGATCAGGCTATCTCTTCAGCCCTGCCTCTGGCTAGGCTGAAAGGTTCAAGGTTCAGGGTTCAAGGTTGAGGAGAGGAAAG